>NZ_JBEXRR010000026.1:0-83839 GCF_040613175.1 Nocardioides sp. NPDC006303 | reverse complement strand
GGGCGACGAAACTCTGGTTTCGTCGCCCACAACTGCATTCTCGGCACGCCGCTTCTACCGATTCGGCAGGGTCTGTCAGTCGATGTAGTTGGTGGTGACCCAGTAGGCGAGGGCGTACGCGGCGGCGGCGAGGATCACGACGATGATCACTCCCCAGGCGTGGGCGAAGAGGTCGGTGAGAAAGAGCATCGAGAGTACGGCGACGAGCGCTGAGCCGAGGAAGCTGATCGTGAAGGGGGAGCGGGCGCCGGCCAGGCGGAGGAGGTAACCGCCGACGATGATCGCGAGGGCGAAGACGGCGATGAGGATGATCGCTCCCTTGTCGCCGAGCGATGAGGTGCCACGCGTCCACTGGCTCACGGTGCCGCTGAACCAGACGGCCAGAGCCATGAACGCGCCGACGATCGCGCCGATCATGACCGCCGCGGACAGGCCCGACGGGGTGCCGATGTTGATCCGCCGCTGGCTCGGTTCCTTGGGCTGCTTGGGTGCCTTGGGCGCCCTCGCTTCCTTCGCGGGCTTGGGCGGCTTCTGCGCCTTCTGCTTCTTCGCAGGCTTCTCGGGCGCTACGACTGGCGGTGCCGTCTTCTCCAGCACCTGAGTCTTCTCCGTGGAGGAGGTCTCGAGAGCAGCAGTCTCGACCGGTGCCTTCTCGACCCGAGCCTTCGGAGCCTGGGTCTTCTGGGGTTGAGTCTTCGAGGGCTGGGTCTTCTCGGGCTTGGCGTTCGCCGGCTTCGTGCCCCCACGCTTCTTCTTGAAACCGAACGACGGCGCGGCGAGCTTGTCGGCGGGGTCGTTGCTCATGACGGGCAGTTTCGCATGTGGCGGGTCCCACAATGAACTCTGGCTCGGAGATCTTTGCGATCTCTGAGCATCAACTCGAGCCGGGACCATGCGCTTGTCCGAACCCAGGTCCGGCTAGGCGCCACCTGACGTCTGTCCGGCCTGTTGCCTGACTCCGAATGTGCCCTGCGCACGTGAAAGTGCCTTTTGTACGCCTCTTTCGACGCACCTACGATGTTGTTACGAACCAATAGTGAGGTGGAAAGAGGTTAGACATGGCCGATGGTGATTGGGCCCGTACTCAGCGCGCGCGGGAATCCTCGGCGGAGGCGGTGCGGGCCTTCTCTCGGCCGACTCCGGTCTGCTCGTGAGCGCTACGGCTGGCGGCGATGTCCTGGTGATGGGCTGCCGCCCACGCTGCGAGCGCCATCACCGAGTCCAGCAGCGACCGTCCCAGAGCGGTGAGCTCGTACTCCACCCGCGGGGGAATCTCGGGGTAGGCGGTGCGCAGGAGCAGGCCGTCGCGCTCGAGGGCTTTGAGCGTCACAGTCAGCATCCGCTGCGAAATGCCCGGGATGCTCGCCTGGAGGTCGGAGTAGCGCAGCCGTGCATCGGCGAGAGTGCTGATCACCAGCACCGTCCACTTGTCGCCGATCCGGTCGAGAACCTCCCGGATGAGCCCGCTTTCCTCCGGCCAAGCCTGGCACGGCCCGCTGATCGTTCTCTCCGCCATTGCAACACCTCTCCAACCCGAATCTACCGCACCAGCGGTATGTAACGCACCCTCGTGAGTCGGCTGTGGCCGCGTCACGAAGGCGCATCCACCACCTTGAAAGGAACCAGCTATGTCATATCTGCTGCACATCGACTCCTCGTCGCTCGGCGAGGCGTCGGTTTCGCGTCAGGTCGCCCAGTCCTTCCGGCAGGCGTGGTCGGGCGAAGTCGTCCACCGCGACCTCGCCACGGCCCCGGTGCCTCACTTGAGTGGCGCGGGCATCACCGCCCGGGCCATCGAACGGGCCCGACACACTCCAGAGCAGGCCGAAGCGGCCAAGGTGCAGGACGAGCTCATCGAGGAGTTCCTCGGTGCAGGCGCCTACCTGTTCAGTGTGCCGATGTACAACCTGACGATGCCGTCGGTGTTCAAGGCGTGGCTCGACCAGATAGTCGTCGATGGCCGCACCTTCAGTCACACCGGACCGTCGCCGGCCGCGGGGCGCCCGGCAGTCCTGATCTCTGCCCGCGGCGGAGGGTACGGACCCGGTGCCCCCAGGGAGGGCTATGACTACGTCGTTCCCGTGCTGGAGGCGATCCTCGGCCATGACGACCTGCTCGGCCTGGACGTGACCACCGTGATCCCTGAGCTGACCATGGTCCCGCACGCCCCGGCACTCAAGTCGTTGCTGCCGATGCACGAGGCGTCGATGGCGCGCGCCCACGAGCGCGTACAGGAGCTCGCCACTGCCATCGCCGCAGCGTGACCGCAAATTCTCCCGTCTCCGGGATGCCGCGTCTCACCATGGAACTCAGGCGCGGGTGAGACGGATGACCGGGATCTCGCGGTCGGTCTTCTCCTCGTACGTCCCGAAGTTGGCGGCCGACTCGACGATCGCGGCCCACGCGCGGGCGCGTTCCTCGCCGTGCAACTGCTCGGCTACCACCGGGATGGTCTCGCCGCCGAGCTCGATGGTGACCCGGTCCGGGTTAGCGGCGAGGTTGTAGTACCACGCCGGGTTCCTCGGTCCGCCAGCTGCCGAGGCGACGATCAGCCAGGTGGCGTCGTCGCCCGGGAACCAGGCGAGCGGCGTCGAGCGGGGCTCGCCGCTCTTCTTGCCGATCGTGGTGAGCACGAGCAGGCGCATCCCCGCCGTGGTGCCGCTGCTCTTGCGGGCCCGGCTCATCATCAGCTTGTTGCCCAGCTTCAGGAGGAGGTTGGCCGAGGGCTGCTTGGCGCCGCGGGTGCCGTTGCGCGTGTCGAAGCTCATGGCGTCGACTTTACTGGGCAGGAAAACGGGATCAGGCTCGGAGATCTTGCGATCTCCGAGCCTGAGCTCGATGTCGGGTTGACAGGATTTGAACCTGCGGCCCCCTCGTCCCGAACGAGGTGCGCTACCAAGCTGCGCTACAACCCGAATGCTGCACCGAACAAACGGTCCAACGAGGAATGAGCATAGCCCAGAGACTCCCCTGAGCCGTAATCGGCCCCTACCGGCGAGACGCCCCGCGCGGAGTGAGCGTCAGGAGGGTCGCCTCGGGGCGGCAGGCGATGCGGATCCGGGTGTAGGGCGAGGTGCCGAGGCCGGCCGAGACGTGCAGCCAGGCCTGCCTTCCGCCGTGGGTGTGAGTGTGCAGGCCGCGTACCCGGGCGGGGTCGAGATCGCAGTTGGTCGCCAGGGCTCGTCCGCCCGGCAGGCAGATCTGACCACCGTGGGTGTGGCCGGCCAGGATCGCGTCGTAGCCGTCGGCGGTGAACTGGTCCAAGACCCGTAGATAGGGAGCGTGCGCGACCCCGAGGCGTACGTCCGCGGACGGGTCCGCGGGTCCGGCGACCGCGGACAGGTCGTCGAGGCGGAGGTGGGGGTCGTCGACGCCCGCGAAGGCGAGCTCGATGCCCTTGACGGTCAGCGATGAGCGCGTGTTGGTGAGATCCAGCCAGCCGGACTTGGTGAACGACGCGGACAGGTCACGCCAAGGCAGCTCGGGCACGTTCGTCTGCCGTTTGCCGTTGTCCGGCAGCAGGTAGCCGATCGGGTTGCGCAGTCGCGGCTCGTAGTAGTCGTTGGAGCCGTGCACGAAGACGCCAGGTACGTCGAGAAGCGTGCCGAGAGCGTTGACGATCGACGGCACCGCCCGCTGATGGGCCAGGTTGTCACCGGTGTCGATGACCAGGTCCGGCTTCAGGGACGCCAGCGACGCGATCCAGTCGAGCTTCTTGTGCTGCGACGGGACCACATGCATGTCGGAGAGGTGCAGCACCCGCAGCGGGTCCGCGCCCTCGGGGAGCACTGGCAGTCCGACGTGGCGCAGCGTGTACTGACGGGCCTCCCACAAGGCGTACGCCGTCATGGCCGCGCCGGTGGCGAGCCCGGTGCCGAGTGCTGTGCCGACTACTGGGCCGATTACTGAGGCGAGCCGCATGGCTCAACCCTGCCACAATGGGTTCCATGAGCACTCTGAAGGACCAGCTGAGGACCGACCTGACCTCCGCGATGAAGGCCCGTGACAAGGAGCGCGCCGGCACGCTCCGCATGGTCCTGGCCTCGATCACCGAGGCCGAGGTCGCCGGCAAGGAGGCCAAGGAGCTCACCGACGACGAGATCATCACGATCCTCACCCGCGAGGCCAAGAAGCGCCGCGAGGCCGCCACTGCCTTCGCCGACGGCGGTCGCGCCGAGCAGGCCGAGAAGGAGACCGCGGAGGCCGCGGTGATCACCGAGTACCTGCCCGCTCAGCTGAGCGCCGGGGAGATCTCCGACCTGGTCAGCAAGGCCATCGCCCAGACCGGTGCGGCTGACGAGGGGATGCGTGCCATGGGCAAGGTGATGGGCATCCTGACCCCGCAGACCAAGGGACGTGCCGATGGCGGCGCCGTGGCCGCGGAGGTGCGTAAGCAGCTCGCCTGACGACTGCCCGAGAACGACTGTGGCCCCACCGGATCGGTGGGGCCACAGTCGTTGCTGGGTTGGGCGTCAGCCGGTCGGCCACTCCCAGCCGAAGTCGGGCTCTTCCTCGACCGTGGCCGGTCTCTCTTCATCGCCGCGGCCGGGCTTCTTGTCCGGCTGCTTCTTCTTGTCGGGCTTGGGGTCGGGCTTCGGCTCCGGGCCCAGCGAGGTGTAGATCGTGACCGGCGATCCCTCGGCGGCCTCGCCGGACGGGGTGGTGAAGGCGACCAGACCGGGGTCGTACTCCGAGTACGCCTCCGGGCCGACCTGAACCTGGAAACCAGCGGCCCGCAGGACCTTCGTCGCCTTCTCGACGGTCATGCCGCCGGTCCAAGGGACGTCGACGGTGTTCCCCGCGATCACCTTGGGGTCGACCTCGTGGAAGTCCTCCCACTTGAGGTACTTGTCGATCACCTTCATCGCATCGCCCCACATCGGAGCAGCCTGCCCTGAACCAGAAGCCTCGCCGATGTAGGAGCCTCCGACGAGCTGCCCGTTGAGGGACTTCCAGGTGCCGTCGTAGTTCGCGCCGGCGATCATGGCGGCGGTGGCGAGCTTCGGGGTGTACCCCATGAACCAGACGGCGCGGTTCCCGTTGATCGTCCCGGTCTTTCCGGCGGCGGGCACGGCGAGCGCCTGGCTGCTCGCGAAACCGCCTTCGAGGAGGCCGCGCAGGATGTCGTTGACGGCATCGGCGGTGCCTTCGGCCATCACCTGCTTGCATGTGGGCTCGTACTTCTTGATCACCTTGTCGTTCGCGTCGAGGATCTCGTTGACCGGTACCGAGTCACAGTGCTTGCCGCGGGCGCCGAAGGTGGCGTATGCCTCCGCCATCTCGAGCGGGCTCACGCTGGTGACGCCGAGGGTGAAGGACGGCACTCGCTCGTCCTTGGGGTCGCTCAGTTGGACGCCCATCTTCTGGGCCATCTTGTAGGGGGCACAGAGGCCGGTGATCTGCTCCAGCTGGGCGTAGAAAGTGTTCACCGACTCGCGAGTTCCGGTGTAGGCGTCCTTCGACCCACTCGTGGTCGAGTTGCCGACCGGCCAGGTCCCGATACGGTTGCCGTCTCCAGGGCAGCCTGCGAACGACGACTCCTGGAGGACGATGTTCTCCGGCGAGTTGATCTGCTGCTTGAGCGGGAAACCCTGCTCGATCGCCGCCGTGAGCACGAACGGCTTGAACGTCGATCCGGCCTGGAACCCGGCGGAGTCGCCGTACTGCGTCGGCACCATGTAGTTCAGGTACGACTGGCCCTTCTTGCGCTTGTCACCCATCGGACGCGACTGGGCGAGCCCGCGCACCCGGCCAGTGCCGGGCTCAACCATCGCCAGCGCGCCGATCGCGTCGTCGGTCGCGTACACATGGTCCTCGACGGACTCCTGAGCAGCGTCCTGGAAGCGCTGGTCCAAGGTGGTCTTGATGGTCAGACCGCTGGACCTGATGAGTGCCAGCCGGTCGGCCTCCGTCTCGCCGAAAGAGGGGTCCTTGAGGAGCCAGTTGAGGACGTAGTCGCAGAAGAACTCCGCGGACGAGCCGAGGCAGCCGTTGCGCTGCTTCTGGACGTTCAGACCGAGGCTGGCGTCCTTCAGCTTCTCCGCCTCAGGGCGGGAGACGACCTTGAGCGCGGCCATCCGGTCGACGACGACGTTGCGACGGGCGATGGTGGCGTCGGGGTAGTTCGTCGGGTCGTAGCCGGTGGGGTTCTTCACCATCCCGGCGAGCATCGCCGACTGCTGCCAGTTGAGCTCGGAGGCGTTGACGTTGAAGTAGTGCTTGGCGGCCGCCTGGACGCCGTACGCGCCGTCGCCGAAGTAGGCCGCGTTGAGATAGCGCTCGAGGATCCAGTCCTTGGAGTGCTTCTCCTCCAGCGCGATCGCGTAGCGCAGCTCGCGGATCTTGCGGGCCGTCGACTTCTCGATGGCCGCCTTGCGCTCGGCCTCGGTCTTCGCGGAGTAGACCAGCGTCGTCTTCACCAGCTGCTGGGTGATCGAGGAACCACCCTGCACCGAGTCGCTGGCCTGGTTGGTGATCAGCGCGCGCAGCGTGCCCTTGAGGTCCATCGCGCCGTGCTGGTAGAAGCGGTAGTCCTCGATCGCCAGGAGCGCCTTCGTCATGTTGGACGAGATCTGGTCGAGAGGACGGTAGACGCGGTTCTGGTCGTAGAGCGTCGTGATCAGGTTGCCCTTGCGGTCGACGATCTTGGTCGTCTGGGACATGTCGTCGACCTCGAAGGCCTGCGGCAGCGAGTCCATCTTCTCGGCGGTCTCCTTGGCCGCGATCCCGGCCACACCGGCGAAGGGAATGGCGAGACCTGCGGCGACGACTCCGAGGACGGCTGCCACGCCGCACATGACGGCGAGATGCTTGAGCACGGTCTGCGGGCGCAGCGACGGCGAGGACATGCTGGTCATCGTAGGTGATTGCGGCTAATAGCACATGATTCGCAATCGGGGCCGGACAGGGAGCCAGAAACGGGTCCTAGGACCCCATCTAGTCATTTCGAACTACGTACTTTGGGCCAGAAGGGTGTGTCACTCGACCGGGTCGAGTCCTTAACCTTTAGTCCGCACGGGCGCCACGTCATCAATATGGGGAGGGCGAAGCGCTCCGATGAAGGGATGGCACACCATGTGGGTTGATGAATGGTCGCTACAGGCCGCCTGTCGTGAGAACGAGCCCGACGAGCTCTTCGTACGTGGAGCCGAGCAGAACAAGGCCAAGATGGTCTGCTCAGGCTGCGTCGTCCGCACCGAATGCCTCGCCGAGGCGCTCGACAACCAGATCGAGTGGGGTGTCTGGGGCGGCATGACCGAGCGCGAGCGTCGGGCGCTGCTCCGCCGCAGCCCGAACGCCTCCTGGCGCGCTGTCCTCGAGGCCGCGCGCACCCGTGCCTCTGTGGAGTGACCTCTCGTCCCCTACTCGAGTGAGTCGCTGAAAATCTTGGTCTGAGCCAGGACGTACGTTTCGTACGTTCTGGCTCGACTCATTCCCTGGCCAGCAGCCGACCGATCTCGCGGAGCCCGTCTAGATCGTGTACGTCACCGGGCAGCGCCGGCACGACGGCGGTCGGCACCTGGGGATGGGCGACCGCGAAGCGCTCGCGCAGTTGGCTCTGGCGCTCGACCAGGAGCGCGCGGTCGGCGTGGAGCCGCAGCAGCCCGGCGGTGAGCGGCGCGTCGGGGAGACGCTCCGAGGCGGCGCCGGCCGCGGCTGCGGTGAGCGAGGCGTCGTCGGGCAGGGTGGCCCGGTTGACGACCAGGCCCTGGAGTGGCATCCGGTCGCCGGAGAGCCGCTCGACGAAGTAGGCGGCCTCCCGGAGCGCGTCGGGCTCGGGGGCAGCGATGACGAGGAAGGCGGTCTCGTCGGCCTGAAGCAGTGCGTACGTCTCCTGGGCCCGTTGCCGGAACCCGCCGAAGACGGTGTCGAGCGCGGTCACGAAGGTCTGCAGGTCGGTGAGCATCTGCCCGCCGAGGACCTTCTTCAGCGCGTTGGTGACGATGTTGATCCCGGCCGACATCAGCCTGACCGGGCCCTTCGCCGGGGCCAGCATCAGGCGCAGGAAGCGCCCGTCGAGGAAGCTGGAGAGGCGCTCGGGGGCGTCGAGGAAGTCGAGGGCGCTGCGGCTCGGGGGCGTGTCGACGACGATCAGGTCGTAGTCGCCGTTGCCGCCGTTGTGGGCGAAGGCGTCGCGGTAGATCTGGCCGAGCTTCTCCATCGCCATGTATTCCTGCGTGCCCGCGAAGCTCGAGCTCAGCGCGATGTAGAACTGGTTGTTGAGGATCTGCTGCGCCTTCTCCGGGCTGGCCTGCGACTCGACCACCTCGTCGAAGGTGCGCTTCATGTCGAGCATCATCGCGTCGAGCCGGCCAGGGCCGATCCCGGGCACTTGGCGAGGCGTGTTGTCGAGCCGCTCGATGCCCATCGACTGGGCGAGGCGCCGCGCCGGATCGATCGTCAGCACCACCACCTTGCGTCCGCGCTCGGCTGCTCTGAGCGCGAGCGCCGCCGACGTGGTCGTCTTGCCCACGCCGCCGCTGCCGCAGCAGACGATGATGTGGGTGTCGCGGTCGTCGAGCAGCCGGTCGACCTCGAGGGCTTGGGTGTGGTCGGCGTGGGCGGCCAAGGGGCCGACGCGTGGGTGCGCGCTCATCGGGGTGTCCCTCTCGTCACTTCCGTCACACCGCTCAGGCAATTCCTGCACTTCTCTGGTGTTGCAATGCCCGAGAAGTGCAGGGATACCCGGTTAACCGGGGATTCCAACGTCATGCCAGCCCCTGATCCTTGAGCTCCGCCGCGAGCTCGTAGAGCCCGCCCATGTCGATCCCGCCGGCGATCCGGTTGAGCTCGTAGGTCGGGACCCCGAGGCCGGCGACGAGGTCACGCTGGGCGTCCTCGAGGGCTCGGCGCTCGGCGTACTCCTTCGCCTCGTCGGCGAGGGCGGAGATGAGGGCGGGGTCGGGTTCGACGCCGGCGCGCTTGAGGTCCTCGGCGATCAGCTCGTCGTCGAGGGTGCCGGCGAGCGCGGGGTCGAGGGCGGTGTCGGGGAGGTCGCGGGGGCGTACCTGATTGACGATGACGCCGCCGACCGGGAGCCCGGCGGAGCGCAGCTCGCTGATGCCGTCGGCGGTCTCCTGTACCGGCATCTCCTCGAGCAGCGTGACGAGGTGGACCGCGGTGCGCCGGGAGCGGAACAGGGTCATCATCGTGTCGGCCTGGTGCTTGATCGGGCCGACCTTGGCCAGACCCGCCACCGATTCAGAGACGTTCAGGAAGGACGTGATCCGGCCGGTCGGGGGAGCGTCGAGCACGACGGCGTCGTAGGTCCGGGCACCCTTGTTGCGGCTGTTGCGCTGGACGGCCTCGAAGAGCTTGCCGGTGAGGAGTACGTCCCTGACCCCGGGCGCGATCGTGGTCGCGAACTCGATCACGCCGAAGCGGTCGAGGGCGCGGCCGGCCGGGCCGAGCTTGTAGTACATCTTGAGGTATTCGAGGAGGGCTTCCTCCGGGGCGATGTGCAGGGCGTACACGTTGCCCGGCTCGGCGTCGGCACCGGATCGCGCCCGCAGCCGCAGACCGGTCGCGATGCGGGTCTCGGCATAGGGCAGCGGGTCGACGTCGAACATCCGCGCCACCCCCTGGCGGCCCTCGACCTCGCACAGCAGGACGTTCTGTCCGTGCGAGGCCAGCCCGAGCGCCAGGGCCGCAGCGAACGTCGACTTGCCCGTGCCGCCCTTGCCGGTCACCACATGCAGCTGCACGTGGGGCCAGTCGGAACTCATGCCGCCGCCTCCGTTGAGAGGAGCCAAGAGTACGGACGCGGCGGCCTGAGGCCGAATGCCGCTCGCTTGCGCTCGCTCATGGGAGTGACTTTAACGGGGTCGCGCCACTAGGGGGTGATGTTGAGGTTCTCGACGATCTTGGTGCCGAGCGCGGTGTCGCCGGTGATCTCGACCTTGGCGGGATCACCGGAGGCGCGGCCGCCGGTGAGGAGGACGTACGTCTCCCGGTCCGTGGAGAGGGTGACGGTGGGGGCGGTGACCGGGTCGGCCACGGGGACTCCCTTGCCCTCCTTGGTGACGGTGAAGGCGTAGGGAGAGTGGCCCTCGACCTCGACGATGACGGAGGTGCCGGGAGCGCCGCCGGCCTTCTTGGCGAGCACGAAACCGACACCTTCGAGGAGGTAGTCGGCCGTGTGGAGGGCGCCGGGGCTGTCCAGGTTGCCCGGGCGGCCGGTGGCGCGGCGGATGTCCTGCTCGTGCAGCCAGAGGTCGAGCGGCCGGTTGCGGAGCAGCTTGCCGGTCGTCCACCCGAGCGCACCGAAGATGCCGGACGCCGGCGCAGCGGGGTCCTCGGGCGGAGAGGCGAGCAGCTCGTCGTGACGTACGGCGGTGTAGCGGCGGATCTCGTCGATGATGCTCGCCGGGGAGGCGTCGCGACGGGTGATCACGCCGATCTCGGTGAACTGGCCCATCGGCGACTTGATGTGGGCGGACTCCGGCACGGGGGCGTCCTCGCGAGGCGCACCGGCGGTGAGGCCCTCGAGGTGAGCGACGTGGGAGGCGATCGCGCGTACGTCCCAGCCGGGGAGATCGGTCGGCTGGTCCCAGTCGGGCTCGGAGAGCTCCTCGAGGAGCGTGAGGAGGTCCTGGACGGAGGACCACCAGGTGTCGACGTACGTCTTCAGCTGCTCTGCGGGAGTCACGGACCTGACGATAGTGGGCCGGGTCCTCGGTTGGAAGGTCAAACCATGTCGCCGGAAAACCGGTCCGCGGGTCCGCGAAGTAGGGTGCCGATATGACCAAGTGGGAGTACCAGGTAGCGCCGATCCTCAACCACGCTGCGGCGCAGATTCTCAACAACTTCGGTGCCGATGGGTGGGAGCTCGTCTCCATCCTCGACAACGGCACCGGCAACTACGTCGGCTTCTTCAAGCGGGCGGTCTCCGAGTGAGCGGCCCCGAGGACGTCCTCGCCGAGCTCGGGCTGAGCGTGCCGGACGTCGTGCCGCCGGTGGCTGCCTACATCCCGGCGCTTCGAACCGGCGACTACATCTTCACCTCGGGGCAGCTGCCGATGAAGGACGGCGCGCTGCTGTCCACCGGCAAGCTCGGTGGCGAGGTCTCGCCCGAGGAGGGTGTGGCGGCCGCGCAGCAGTGCGCGCTCAACGCGCTCGCTGCGGTGAAGGCCGAGATCGGCGATCTGTCGCTGGTCAAGCGGGTCGTCAAGGTGACCTGCTTCGTCGCCTCCACTCCTGACTTCACCAGCCAGCCGGGCATCGCCAACGGTGCTTCCGAGCTGCTCGGCAAGGTCTTCGGTGACGCTGGACGCCATACCCGATCCGCCGTCGGCGTGTCCGTCCTCCCGCTCGACGCCCCCGTCGAGGTGGAGATCATCGTCGAGATCTGAGCCTGGTCTGAGGCTCGGATGGGGGTAGGGCGCTGGTGTGAGCGTCGCTACAGTGACGAACGTGCGTATCCCGATCCCTCCAGTCCGGCTTGGTGACGACATCGTGGCGTTGGCCGGGGAGTACGCCCAGGGCGTACGCACCCCGGTCGAGCCGCGCGACGCGGCGACGGTGTTGCTGCTGCGGCCGGGCTCCGATGCCGGATCCGCTGGCCCAGAGGTCTACCTGCTCCGTCGGCAGTTGACGATGGGTTTCGCCGCCGGGATGGCTGTCTTCCCCGGGGGCGGCGTGGACGTACGCGACGCCGAGCTGCCCGACTCCTGCTGGGCCGGGCCGTCCGCCGGTGAGTGGGCACGGCGGCTCGGGGTCGACGAGTCCCGCGCGCGAGCGCTGGTCGCCGCGGCGGTGCGGGAGACGTTCGAGGAGTCCGGGGTGCTGCTCGCGGGAGCCTCGGGCGATTCCGTCGTCGACGACGTCTCGGGCGACGACTGGGAGGCCGACCGGGCCGCCCTGGAGTCACGCTCGTTGTCGTTGACCGAGCTGCTGACCCGGCGCGGGCTGGTGCTGCGTACGGATCTGCTGGGGCCATGGGCCGCCTGGACGACGCCCGTCTTCGAGCCGAAGCGCTTCGCGACCTGGTTCTTCGTCGCGCGCCTCCCCGAGGGGCAGGTGACGCGCGACGTGTCCAGCGAGTCGTCCTCGGTGCTCTGGCTGAGCACCGCCGAGGCGGTCGCCCAGGTCGAGGCCGGCGAGCTGGCGATGATGCCGCCGACCTATCTCAACTGTCTCGAGGTCACCTCGTTCGGGTCCGAGGACGAGGTCCTCGCGGTCGCCGCGGAGCGTGTGCTGACGATGTTCACTCCCGCTGTGACCGAGGTCGACGGCGGGCACACGCTGTCGATGATGCCGCTGCACGCCGCCCTCGTCGCCGGAAGGAAACGCTCATGAACGAGTCCTGGTCAGGCGGGGCATTCGGCGAGCGCGGGCAGTGCATCCTCGCGCCCAACCCCGGGATCATGTCGCTCGACGGCACCAACACCTGGGTGCTGCGCGAGCCCGGCGCGCGCCGGTCGGTCGTGATCGACCCCGGACCTCTCGACGAGGGGCATCTCGATGCCGTCGCGGAGGCCGCCGGCGAGGTGGCGACGGTGCTGCTGACCCATCATCACTACGACCACTCCGAGGCGGCACGGGCCTTCGCGGAGCGGGTTGGAGCCGGCGTACGCGCTCTTGATCCTGAATACCGGCTCGGGACCGAGGGGCTCGGCGACGGTGACGTCATCGAGGTCGACGGTCTGGAGATCCGCGTCGTCGGAACTCCCGGACACACCTCGGACTCGCTGTCCTTCTGGCTACCCGCCGACGGGGCGGTGCTGACGGGCGACACCGTCCTCGGGCGTGGGACGACCGTGGTCGCCCACCCCGACGGCGAGCTGGGTGCCTATCTCGACTCGCTCGACCGCCTGCACGCCCTCGCCTCCGAGCACGGTGTCGGCAGCGTCTGGCCCGGTCACGGCCCGGTCATCGGGAACGCCCTCGGTGCGCTGGACTACTACATCGCCCACCGCCGCGAACGCCTCGGCCAGGTCGAGGAAGCTCTCTCCGGGCTCGGCACCACCCCTGCCGAGGCCGACCCGCGGGCGATCGTCGAGATCGTGTACGCCGATGTCGACCAGGTCCTCTGGGGTGCCGCCGAGCTCTCGGTGCGAGCGCAATTGGCTTACCTCGCTGAGCGCTGAGGCCTACTGTTCGGCTCATGGCGATCCTGTCCGGAGCCGAGCTCCTGCTTCCCGACCCACCCGCGTGGCGGGCCTGGCTGGAGGAGCACCATGCCGACACGCCCGCGGTCTGGCTGGTGCTGACCAAGAAGGGCGGCACGCTGACCACGCTGACCTGGCAGACCGCGCTTGACGAAGCGCTCTGCTTCGGCTGGATCGACGGTCAGGCCCGGCGGCGGGACGAGCAGTCGTCGTTCCAGCGGTTCACCCCGCGTGGGCCGAAGAGCCGCTGGTCGCTGAGGAACGTCGAGCACATCGACCGCCTCGAGCGCGACGGCCGGATGACCGCCGCCGGGCGGGCCGCTGTGGAGGCGGCGAAGGCGGATGGTCGGTGGGAGGCGGCGTACGCCGGTCCGGCCACCGCAGAGACTCCGCCCGACCTCCTCGCCGCGATTGCCGCGGTGCCCGAGGCCCAGGCGATGTACGACGTCCTCACCTCGCAGAACCGCTACGCCCTCTATCACCGCATCACCTCCCTGAAGACCGAGGCCGCGCGGGCGCGCAGGATCGAGGAGTACGTCGCCATGCTCGCCCGTCACGAGACGCTCCATCCACAGAAGCGCCGGCCGCAGTAACTCCGTTCGTGTGGGCGGCTGCCGCGGAGCTCTCGGTGCGCGCTCAGCTGGCCTTCCTCGCCGAACGGAAGTGACGCCGTCGTACGACAAACGGGGCGAGGACGAGGGCGAACAGGGCGATGATGAGGCCGATCATCGGCAGGCCCAGACTGCTGGACGGTTCGGGCCAGGTCGGGTCGGGGCGGATGACGGTGGTCCTGACCTCACCGGGTTCGATCAGCCGGTAGGCGATCGTCGCGCCCTTGGCGATCTGTCTGTGCATCGCGACGAGGCTCGAGCTGCCGTCGGGGGCCGCCGACCAGTACTGATCAAAGGAGGTGAGGTTGTCGTCGATCTCCTGCCAGAGGATCGGGTTCGCGCCGGCCCAGCCGACGAGCCGCGGGTATCCACTCGCAGTGGTCTTCAGTCCGGGTGAGCTCCCGTCCGCCGGTAGCACCTCGGTCCCGAAGGGCTGCTTGATGACCTGCAGCTCTGTTCCTCTGAAAGCCAGGCCGACGTACTGTCCCTCGTCGATCGGGGTCAACGGCTGGTTCTCGGGGTCCATCCCGGGTGCCTGCGTGATGACGTGGCTCTCGATGAGGCGAGCGATCGTGCCGTCGTCCGAGATGGCCCACTCGACCTCCCGGCTCAACCCGAGCTCCCTGTTCTGCTGATCGGCCTGGGCGGAGCTTTCATCCGTGAAGAGGAACCCGTCGCCCCCGAGCCCGATGCCGCCGGCCCGGGAGGTCTCGGTCTCGAAGGTAGCGTCACGCCAGCTCTGCATCTGCCAGCCCTGCCACAGCAGCCACTGTCCGTTGGTGGACCACTCGAGGTTGTGGACGTAGACCGCGGCGTCGTGCTGCGCGGAGACGTTCCAGCTGCGTACGTCCCCGGTGGTCAGGTCGGCAACCCTCACGCCGGCTGGACGCGGTGTGGTGTCGCTGTCGGTGGGATCGGCCCATGCCCAGGCGAGATGGCTGCCGTCCGGCGAGAGTGCGAGGGCGCTGTGTGACGGCTGGCCGCGCACCTCCTTGCCGACGAATCCAGGCAGGTCGAGCACGTGATAGCTGCCCGTGGCGGCATCAACCACGACCGGGACGCTGCCGTTCTCGTCGCCGCTGCTCCGGACGTACGCGACTGCCCCGACGCCGAGGTCGAGGTCGTCCTCCATGACGTCGGCGTGGGCGTAGGAGCCGAGCCCGTCGAGCTGGGCCAACCACTCCGGCGCGGTCTCGACCATCTTTGGGACGGCCAGGTCGCCGTTGCGCTCGGCCGGCTCGATATCGGACTGTCGGTCGGGGAGCCCGGTGAAGCCGACGATGATGAGAGTCACGGCCGCGATGACGGAGGCCGCCACGATCGCGACCGAGCGGCGATGGATGCGGCGACCGCGTGCGTACAGGCCGTCAGGGACCCGAAGAGCGGGTGTCGTGTCGGCGATGCGGGAGAGCTCGTCGCGAAGCTTCTGGTCATTCATTGATGAGCTCCTCGAGGTGCGGGGCGAGGGTGCGCAGCCGGTCGAGCGCCTTACGGCCGGCCGACTTCACGGTGCCGACGTGGAGCCCGAGCATGTCGGCGGTCTGGGCCTCGGTGAGGTCTTCGAAGTAGCGCAGCACCAGGATCGTGCGCTGTTTCAGCGTCAGCTGTGCAAGGGCCTGTTCCAGGCTGAGCCTGAGGTCTTTGTCGCCGGTCTCGGGCGCTGCGATGGTGGCCTCGTGCGTGTCCAGCGGGGTCTCCGCGAAGCGACGGCGGCGCCACCAGGAGATGTTCTGGGTGTAGAGGATCCGCCGGACGTACGGCTCGGGGTGTCCTTCGATGCGGTGCCAGGCCTTGGCCGCGGACAGGAGCGCCTGCTGGAGGAGGTCTTCGGCGAGGTGGGGGTCACCGGTCAGCAGGTACGCCGTGCGGGAGAGCGCTTGGGCGCGGGAGCGTACGAACTCGTCGAACTCCGCCTGACCCGAGTCTGATCCGAAAAGCATCTCGGCCTCCTTTCACCTGCTGTTACGCCAGGTGGGAGGAGGCCGGATGCCTGTTGGAAGGTAAAGAATCAGCGGGCGCGACGAGCCATGCGCTCGATGTCCATGATGACGACGCTGCGCGGCTCGAGGCGGAGCCAGCCGCGGCTGGCGAAGTCGGCCAGGGCCTTGTTGACCGTCTCGCGGGAGGCGCCGACGAGCTGGGCGAGCTCCTCCTGGGTGAGGTCGTGGTGGACGTGGACGCCGTCGTCGGCGGTGCGGCCGAAGCGGTCGGCGAGGTCGAGCAGGGCCTTCGCGACACGGCCGGGGACGTCGGAGAAGACGAGGTCCGCCACGACGTCGTTGGCCTTGCGGAGGCGGCCGGCCAGCTGGGCGAGCAGGCCGCGGGCGACGACCGGGCGGCCCTCGAGCCACTTGAGGAGGTCCTCGTGCGACAGGCTGGCGAAGGCGGAGTCGGTGACCGCGGTGACGGTGGCCGAGCGGGGGCCGGGGTCGAAGAGCGAGAGCTCACCGAACATCTGGCCGGGGCCCATGATGGCGAGCAGGTTCTCGCGGCCGTCGGACGAGGTGCGGCCGAGCTTCACCTTGCCGTCGATCACGACGTACAGCTTGTCGCCGGAGTCGCCCTCGTGAAAGAGCACCTCTCCGCGGCGGAGCTTCGACTCTGCCATCGAGGCGTGCAGGGCCGTCATCGACTCGTCGTCGAGTGCGCTGAAGAGCGGTGCCTGACGGAGTACGTCGTTGTCCATTGCGGCCATTCCTCCTGGATTTTCCCCACATCCGCGGGTATTACACCGGGAATCCTATCTGTGGAACGTCTCACAAGTGCACATCACCCACCGATAAGGGCAGAAAGTGCATGTGTTGAGCGGTGTTTGTGGTAGCCGAGCTCTAGGCCGGATCGGGATTGTCGGTGCGGCCGCGTAGCCTTGCTGCGTGCCTGCCCAGAAGTTTGCGACTGAGACGCGCCTGGGTCTGGTGCGTCGTGCCCGTCGGATCGACCGCATCCTCGGTGAGACCTACCCGGATGCCAAGGCCGAGCTCGACTTCACCAATCCGTTCGAATGCCTGGTCGTGACCGTGCTGAGCGCGCAGACCACGGACAAGCGGGTCAACCTGGCCTCACCGGCCCTTTTTGCGGCGTACCCGTCCGCGAAGGAGATGGCGGCGGCGCCCCGGGAGCACCTCGAGCAGCTCGTCGGACCACTCGGCTTCTTCCGTGCCAAGACCGAGGCGCTGCTGAAGCTGAGCGCCGTGCTGGTGGAGGAGTACGACGGCGAGGTTCCTGACCGTCTGGAGCAGCTGGTGAAGCTGCCCGGCGTCGGCCGCAAGACCGCCAACGTGGTGCTCGGCAACGCCTTCGGCAAGCCGGGGATCACCGTCGACACGCACTTCGGACGGCTCTCGCGGCGCTTCGGTTGGACGACCGAGAAGGACCCGGTCAAGGTCGAGCACGAGGTCGGCGCGCTCTTCGAGAAGCGGGACTGGACGATGCTGTCCCACCATGTGATCTGGCACGGGCGGCGGATCTGTCACGCGCAGAAGCCCGCGTGCGGTGCCTGTCCGGTGGCGCAGCTGTGCCCTGCGTACGGCGAGGGGCCGACCGACCCAGTCGCCGCGGCCAAGCTGGTCCGTACGGAGGGCCGCAACTGATGGTTCGTGCCCTGGGGAGACGAGCCCGGGTCGCGTCGGCAGCCGCCCTGCTGCTGGCCGCCCTGGCCGGTTGCGGCACCGACTCCTTGAGCGGGGGCGGCCAGTCCGGCGCGCCACTCGCCGACGAGCCGTCCTCCAAGGTCAACGTGGCCACTGCGGAGATGGTGGCGGCCAAGAAGGCGTCGAAGGTGGAGGCCTGCGAGGAAGGGTCCGCGAGCGACGGTGGCCTGCCGTCGATCGTGCTGCCTTGCCTCGGCGGTGGCGAGTCCGCCGACCTCGCCTCGTTCGAGGGACCGATGGTGATCAACCTCTTCCAGGGCTTCTGCGCGCCCTGCAAGGAAGAGATGCCGGCGCTGCAGAGCTTCTACGAGACCTACGGCGACGAGGTGCCGGTGATCGGCATCGACGTCATGGACACCGTCCCCGGGGTCGCGCTCGAGGAGGCGATCTCGCGAGGGGTGACCTTCCCGATGTACGCCGATCCAGGCGGTGAGCTGCAGGGCGGGCCGCTTACGGCGCGATCGGTGCCGGCGACGTACGTCCTGTCCACCTCCGGCGAGGTCGAGCTGCTGCAGATGGGTGGCATGACCAGTGCCTCCCAGGTGAAGGAGCTCGTCGAGAAGAAGCTGGGGATCGAGCTGTGAGCGAGCGTCAGGCGGCCAACGGAACGCGGCCGGACTGGTTCGACGAGATCGTCGAGGCGGCGCAGCAGATCCAGGGCGAGGACATCTCACAGTTCCTGCCGCCGGCCGATGGCAGCGCCCGCGAGTCGGCCGTGCTGATGCTCTTCGGCGAAGGTCCCTCTGGGCCCGACCTGTTGCTGACCGAGCGTTCGCACACGATGCGGTCGCACCCGGGCCAGGTCTCGTTCCCCGGCGGTCGGCTCGATCCGGGTGAGACAGCCGAGGAGGCGGCGCTCCGAGAGGCCTGGGAGGAGACCGGGCTCGACCCGACCGGTGTCGACGTCGTCGGCCGCCTTCCGGCACTGTGGATCCCGTTCTCCAATCACGCGGTGGTGCCGATCATCGCGTGGTGGCGGGAGCCGTCTCCGGTCACCACGCGCTCGGTAGAAGAGGTGCACGCCGTCTACCGGGTGCCGTTGTCGGATCTCATCGACCCTGCTCACCGGATCCAGGTCGGCGCGCCGGGCCGTAGCGGATGGCTGATGCCCGCGTTCTTGATCGGACCGGAGAAGGATGTCATCCTCTGGGGCTTCACAGGTGGAATCATCAGCCGTTTCTTCACCTATCTCGGGTGGATCACGGAGATTCCGGACGCCCCGATCAAGGAGTTGCCCGAATACATGTTCCAGGGACGCGAACGGAATCAGCCGTGAACTTTCTTGACTGGATCCTGATCATCCTCGTCGGGGCCTACGCGCTCTCGGGCTATTGGCAGGGCTTCATCACCGGCGCCTTCGCGACCGGCGGACTTCTGCTCGGTGGCTTCATCGGCATCTGGCTGGCACCGAAGGTGCTCGGCAGCGCGGCTCCGTCGTTGTGGGTCTCGCTCGGCGCTCTGTTCGTCGTGATCGCGTGTGCGTCCATCGGGCAGGCGGTGCTGCAATACGGCGGCGTACGCGTGCGGGACGAGATCACCTGGCAGCCGGCCCGGATCGTCGATGCGCTCGGCGGCTCGCTGCTCAGCGCGGCGGCCGTGCTGGTGGTCGCCTGGGCTCTCGGGGTCGCGGTCTCGGGGGCACAGATCAACGGGCTCACGCCCGCGGTGCGTGGGTCGGCGATCCTGGCCAAGGTCGACTCGATCATGCCGTCGCCTGCCGACCGTGCGCTGAGCGCGTTCAACGACGTCGTCGGCACCTCGTTCTTCCCGCGCTACCTGGAGCCGTTCGCCAGCGAGCGGATCGTCGAGGTCGGACCCGGACCGCGGCGGATGCTCACCGACCCCGATGTCGAACGCGCCGGCGAGTCGGTCCTCAAGATCCGCGGCGCCAACGAGTGCGGCAAGGGTGTCGAGGGCACCGGGTTCGTCATCGGCCGCGGCTACCTGATGACCAACGCCCACGTCGTCGCCGGCGTCGACGACCCCAACGTCATCGTCGGTGAAGGCGCCAACGATGCCAAGGTCGTCCACTACGACCCCGAGATCGACATCGCGGTCCTGAAGTTCGAGGGTGGCGGCAACCTCGAGCGCCTCGAGTTCGACCGCACCGCCGGCGCGGAGGACCCGATCGCCGTCCTGGGCTATCCGCAGGACGGCCCCTTCGACGTACAGCCCGGTCGTATCCGTGCCGAGCAGCGCCTCCGCTCGCCCGACATCTACGGCGTCGGCACCGTCATCCGAGACGTCTACTCCGTACGCAGCCTCATCCGCCCCGGCAACTCCGGAGGCCCCATCGTCGACTCCGAGGGCGACGTCGTCGGCGTCGTCTTCGCGGCCTCGGTCACCGACTCCGAGACCGGCTACGCCCTCACCACCGACCAGGTCATCGAGATCGCCCGCGAGGCTCGCTCCCAGACCGCTGCTGTCGACACCGGAGCCTGCGCCGGCTAATCCCTGCCGAGACGGTAGATGTGGCGGCCGAGTCGGTAGTTCCGGACGTCGAATTTGTAGTTGTGGGCGACGAAACTCGAGTTGCGTCGCCCACAACTACAGATTCGACGCGCCACAACTGCGGACTCGGCTGGTTGAGGACCGCGCGGTGTGGTCAGAAGCGGCGTGAGGAGTACGTCGGGGTGAGCGCGTCCTTGATCTCCCGGAGCCAGGCGTCGAGGCGATCGCCCGTGAAGTCTCCTCGGCGCACGATGATCACGATCCAGCCATGGTCGACCAGCCAGCCTCGTCGCTCCTCGTCGTAGATCCGCTGCTCCGGGTCGTCATGGTCTTCGCCGTCGTACTCGACGGCGACCTTGGCGAGGCGGTAAGCGAAGTCGAGGCGATAGGTCGGAATGCCTTCCACATCGACCCAGACCTGCGTCTCAGGGAGCGGTAGACCGGCGTCGCTGATTGCGAGCAACGTCCAGGACTCTCGCTGGGACTCGACGTGGCGATTGAGAAGCGGAACGAGCTCCCGAAGCTGGACGACACCGCGTCGGCCTTTGAAACGGGGAAGCTCTTGGTTGAGGGCAACTCGGGTGATGCCGTGCTCTTTGGCGAAGTCGTTGAGGGCGGCCATTGCCTCGCGGCGCTTCAGGTTGCACCCGAGATCGAGCGCGGTTCGCAAGGGGGTCGTGATCCTGACGCCGTTGATCGTCGTGATGTCCCGGTCGAGGAGGTCACGTGAGCGGCCGTCGACTCCTTCCAGGCGCGTCGGCGCGAAGCCACGACGTGCGCATGTTTCGACGGCCGGAATCTGGGTCTGCTCGCTGAGCGAGTAGGTGTTGATCCCATGGATCCATGCGGCGGTGCGATCGGACACGACGTGGTGTGGAGATACGACGCGGGAAACCGCTGCAGCTCTCGTCTCCGCGGTGTCCTCCACGTCGGAGGGAATGAAGACACCGCGGAAGGGTCTGAGGACCTCTCCGCGCTCGACGGCGACGCGGAGGTCGTACCTCTTGATGGAGAGCTCGTTGAGCTCGCTGGCGGTAAAGGGGCGCGCTGGCAGAGCCGAGGCAGCGCCGACAACTGACAGGTTCATGCGAGCCACTGTGCGCCCGTGGCGTACGAAATTCACTGCCGTTTCCGCCGGCTGTGGATAACTTCAGCCCGAAGGGCGCCTGTGGACAGTAAGTGGCCCGAACTCGTTCGCCAGAACTACCTATTCGTCCGCCACAACTACCGATTCGGCAGGTGGGTCAGCGCTGGCCCTTGAGAGCCCGGGGGATCTCCTTGCCTTGGGCGATGGCCCTTTCGGGGGCCTTGACCTTCTTCACCTTGAGTACGCCGATGAAGCCGAGCAGGGCGGCGAGGAGGACGTAGAAGCCGAAGACGATGAGGAACGACCAGTGCAGGCCGAGGCCGGCCCAGTGGATGAAGTAGGCCGCCGAGAAGGAGAGCATGATCACGGCGAGGACAAGCAGGAACGCGGTGGTGGCGAAGAGACCGACGCCGACGCCGGCGTTGGTCATCGAGACCTTGAGCTCCTGTTTGGCGAGCGTGATCTCCTTGTTGACGAGCTCGGAGATGTCACGGGTGGCGTCGACGACGAGCTTCCCGATCGTCGGGTCCTCGTCGCCCGGGGACTTCACGATGTCGACTGCCATGGGAACCCTTCGCTGAACGTGTGTTGGGGAGCGCCCACGACCTTACCGGTCCCGACCCTGATCATCCTCGAACACGTCCGGCACGCCGTCCTTGTTGGCGTCGAGAGTCTCGACCTGCTCGATGCGGCGGTAGACCCGGTTGCGGGCACGCAGCACCACCGTCGCCAAGGCGGCGGCCAGGACGGACCCGAAGAGCACGCCCACCTTCATGTGGTCATGGGCGCCGGGATCGGAGTGGAAAGCCAGCTCGCCGATCAGCAGCGACACGGTGAACCCGATGCCCGCCAGCATCGCCATCCCGATCACGTCCCACCAGGCGAGGTCGTCGTCGAGCGAGGCCTTGGTGAACCGGGCCAGCAGCCACGTCGAGCCGGAGATACCGATGGTCTTGCCGACGACCAGGCCGAGGATGATGCCGAGCGTGATCGGGTCGCGCATCGCGCTGGTCACCCCGTCCCAGCCACCGAGAGAAACGCCGGCGGCGAAGAAGGCGAAGATCGGCACCGCGACACCGGCGGAGATCGGTCGGACCAGGTGCTCGAAGTGCTCCGCGAGCCCGCGCTTGGCCTCGGGATTGCGGGCGATCACGGGCACGGTGAACCCGAGCAGCACCCCGGCGACGGTGGCGTGGACGCCGCTGGAGTGGACGAGGGCCCAGGCGATCAGGGCGAGCGGGAGGAGCAGCCAGGGGCTGCGTACGCGACGCTGCACCAGCACCGCGAAGAGCCCGATCGGGATGAGCGCCAGCAGCAGGTAGCCGATGTGCAGCTCCGAGGTGAAGAAGACCGCGATGATGGTGATGCCGAGGAGGTCGTCGACGACGGCGAGGGTCAGCAGGAACGTACGCAGCCCCGCCGGCAGATGCGTCGAGATCACCGCCAGGATCGCGACCGCGAATGCGATGTCGGTGGCCACCGGTGTCGCCCAGCCGGCCAGTGAACCGTCGCCGATCAGGTTGACGGCCACGTAGACCAGCGCCGGCGCGACCATGCCGCCGACCGCGGCCGCGATCGGCAGTGCGGCCCGCCGGGGGTCGCGGAGGTCGCCGGAGACGAACTCCCGCTTGAGCTCCAGGCCGGCGACGAAGAAGAAGATCGCGAGCAGACCGTCGGCCGCCCAGGCCCCGATGGTCAGGTCGAGATGCAGTGCTTCGGGCCCGACCCGGAAGTCGCGGACCGCCTCGTACGCCTCCTGCCACGGGCTGTTGGCCAGGATGACCGCGATGATCGCGGCGATGATGAGGAGTACGCCGCCGGTCGTCTCGGCTCGCAGGATCTCGGCCGTCCGCGAGGTCTCCAGCCAGGAGCCGCGGGTGAAGAGGCGGTTGCGGGTGTCGGTCACGGGTGGGCCTCCAGGGGCTCAGGGGTCGACGATGTCACGCCGACCAGACTTCCCGGCACACCTGATCTCGACCCTAGCAAGCACCGTTGTCAGAGACAGGAGGGTGCTCAACTTGGGGACGTTTCCGACCGGAAAGCGAGCACAAACGGAATCAAACACGAATAAATTTATCGAACAGAGAGTGAGTTGCTGCACAAATGCCCCGCCAGGCACCAGATTCCGTTGCATAGTGGATGAGCCCTCACCGAATGGTGGGGCCGCTCCGGTCGCGCCGAGGCCCGTCACAACCGGAGGAGAGTCGATCCGACCACGGTGGCGGGCACGGGGGAACCGAGCAGTACGCCGGGAGCCAGAGACAAGGCAGACCGGCTCGGGGTGAAGGCGTAGATGAGACCAGCGCCCGGGCAACAGCAGCCCGAATCCGACAGGTGAACCTTCGCAGGCGTCGCTGCAACAGGGGAACCTCGAATGACCGGATCGTGTGTCCGTGCGCTTTCGCGCGCCTGCAGAACGATGACCGTCGGCCTCGCGACCGCCCTTGTGGTCGGTCTCGCGCTCGCCGCCGCTCCCAACCAGTCCGCCACGGCAGCTTCCCCGCCGGGCGCAAGTGCCCAGACCAGCGCCAGCACGAGCGCTCAGGCGAGCACCCACACCACCAAGAAAAAGAAGAAGAAGTCGCGCGGGCTGCGAGCGCTGCGTCGCGTCAAGAGCCAGGCCGGCGACCCCTACTCCTACGGCGCCAACGGCCCCCACGCCTACGACTGCTCGGGCTTGACACAATGGGTCTACAAGAAGCTCGGCCGCAAGCTGCCGCACAGCTCGTCGGCCCAGGTCGGCCACACCTTCAAGGTCAAGAAGCCGCGCAAGGGCGACCTGGTCTTCTTCTACGGCAGCGGCGGTGTCTACCACGTCGGCATCTACGCCGGGAAGCGCGACGGCCGCCGCTGGGTCTGGCATGCGCCCGGGTCGGGTGAGGCCGTCACGAAGGACCCGATCTGGACCGACAGCCACTTCATCCGCCGGGTGAAGTACAAGAAGCACTAGACGTACGCAGCGGCCCGGCCACCCCGAGGGGCGACCGGGCCGCTGTGGGACCCCGTCCGTGATCACTCGTCCGTGGCGGTCGTCTTCCCGGCGGCGATCAGATCCATGATCGTCTGATCGGCAAGCGTGGTCGTGTCGCCGACGCCGCGACCCTCGGCGAGGTCGCGGAGGAGTCGGCGCATGATCTTCCCCGAGCGCGTCTTGGGCAGCTCGGGCACGATCATGATCTGCCGCGGCTTGGCGATCGGGCCGATCTCCTTGCGGACGTGGTCGGAGAGCTCCTTGTGGCAGTCCTCCGGCGACCCGTCGCGCAGGATGACGTACGCCACCACGGCCTGGCCCGTGTCGGGATCGGTCGCACCGACGACCGCCGCCTCGGCGACGTAGGGGTGCGAGACGAGGGCCGACTCGATCTCGGTCGTGGAGAGCCGGTGCCCGGACACGTTCATCACGTCGTCGACGCGGCCCAGGACCCAGACGTCGCCGTCCTCGTCCTTCTTCGCGCCGTCGCCGGCGAAGTAGAACCCTTGGTCCTTGAACCGCGCCCAGTAGGTGTCGATGTAGCGCTGGTCGTCGCCCCAGATCGTACGCAGCATCGACGGCCACGGCTGGGTCAGCACGAGGTAGCCCCCGGCACCGTTCGGGACGGAGACGCCGTTGTCGTCGACCACGTCGGCGCCCACGCCCGGCAGGGCCTTCATCGCCGAACCCGGCTTCCCGTGGGTGACCCCGGGGAGCGGCGAGATCATGATCGCGCCGGTCTCGGTCTGCCACCAGGTGTCCACGACAGGCACCGAGGAGCCACCGATGACGTCGCGGTACCAGATGTAGGCCTCGGGGTTGATCGGCTCACCGACGGACCCGAGCAGGCGGACCGAGGAGAGGTCGCGGCCGTCCGGGATGGCGCGCCCCTGCTTCATGAACGTTCGGATCGCGGTCGGCGCGGTGTAGAAGATCGTGACGCCGTACTCCTCGATGATCTGCCACCAGCGACCCTTCTCGGGGAAGTCCGGGGTGCCTTCGTAGAGCACCTGGGTGGCGCCGTTGGCCAGCGGTCCGTAGACGATGTAGGAGTGGCCGGTGATCCAGCCGATGTCGGCGGTGCACCAGTAGACGTCGGTCTCGGGCTTGAGGTCGAAGACCTCCCAGTGCGTGAACGCCGCCTGGGTGAGGTAGCCGCCGGTCGTGTGCAGGATGCCCTTCGGCTTCCCGGTGGTGCCCGAGGTGTACATGACGAAGAGCGGGTGCTCGGCGTCGTGCGCCACCGGAGTGTGCTCGGTCGACGCCGACGACACGACATCCGACCACCACTTGTCGACCGAGTCGTTCCAGTCGACGTCCTGCCCGGTGCGCTTGACCACGAGTACGTTCTCGACCAGCCCGGGCTGAGTCGCCTCGACCTTCGTGACCGCCTCGTCCACGGCGGGCTTGAGCGCCGAGGGTGCGCCACGGCGGTAGCCACCGTCCGAGGTGACGATCAGCTTCGCGCCGCAGTCGACGACGCGGGTCGCGAGAGCGTCGGCGGAGAAGCCGCCGAAGATGACGGTGTGGATCGCGCCGATCCGCGCGCAGGCCAGCATCGCGATGACAGCCTCGGGGATCATCGGCATGTAGATCGCCACCCGGTCGCCCTTGCCGACCCCGAGGGCCTCGAAGGCGTTCGCGGCCCGGGAGACCTCGTCCTTGAGCTCGGCATAGGTGATGGTGCGCTTGTCGTCGGCAGGCTCGCCGACCCAGTGGATCGCGACCCGGTCGCCGAGCCCGGCCTCGACGTGGCGGTCGACGGCGTTGTAGGCGACGTTGATCTCGCCGCCCTCGTACCACTTCGCGAACGGCGGGTTGTCCCAGTTCAGGACGCGATCGAACGGCTTGGACCAGGTGAGCCGTTCCGCGGCGGCCGCCCAGAACGCGTCGCGGTCCGCGGTAGCGGCGTCGTACACATCGGCCTTGACGTTGGCAGCGGCGGCAAGCTCGGCCGGGGGCTCGAACCGGCGCTTCTCGTGCAGCAGGTTGGACAGGGTCTCGTCGCTCACAGTGACTCCTACGTACGAAAAATGTGTGGCTCAAGCCACAGGGTAGTGCGGGGGAAAGAATGATGGCGGGCCGTCGTACAACACCTGTGTACGACGGCCCGCCGTGATGGATCAGTGCGTGATCGCCTTCTCCGAGCCGGCGCCGGTGAGGGCGCGCACCTCGAGCTCGACGTAACGCTCAGCGGTCTCCGGCTCCTTCGACGTCACCGTGCCCAGCCAGCCCAGGAAGAACCCGAGCGGGATGGAGATGATGCCGGGGTTCTCCAGGGGGAACCAGGAGAAGTCGATGCCGGCCGGGAACAGCGAGAGGCTGTCGCCGGTGGCCGGGTCGACCTTGCCGGAGACGACCGGCGAGAAGAAGACCAGACCGACACAGGAGATCAGGCCGCCGTAGATCGACCACACCGCACCACGGGTGTTGAACCGCGCCCAGAACATGTTGTAGATGATCGCCGGCAGGTTCGCCGAGGCGGCGACCGCGAACGCCAGTGCCACCAGGAACGCGATGTTCAACGACTGCGCTGGGATGGCCAGCAGGATCGCGACCAGGCCGATGCCCGCCGCGGCCCAGCGGGAGACCTTCATCTCCTCCTTCTCGGTGGCCTTGCCACGCTTGATCACCGAGTTGTAGATGTCGTGGGCGACGGAGACCGAGGAGGTCAACGTCAGACCAGCGACCACGGCGAGGATCGTGGCGAAGGCGACCGCGGCGATGAGAGCCAGCAGTACGGCGCCGCCGACGGAGCCTTCACCGCCACCGACCTCCTGGGCGAGCAGTGGTGCCGCCAGGTTGCCGGCCTTGTCCAGGGTGGACGGGTCGACCAGCGCGGCCGCACCGAAGCCCAGGACCAGGGTGAACAGGTAGAAGACGCCGATCAGGCCGATCGCCCACAGCACCGACTTGCGAGCATCCGCCGAGGTCGGGACCGTGTAGAAGCGGATCAAGATGTGCGGCAGGCCGGCGGTGCCGAGCACCAGGGCGAGCCCGAGCGAGACGAAGTCCAGCTCGCTGGTGAAGCTCAGGCCGTACTTCAGACCGGGCTGGAGGAAGGCGTCGCCCTTGCCCGAGGCGTCGGCGGCGGAGCCGAGCAGCTCGGAGAGGTTGAAGCCGAACTGGGCGAGCACCAGGATGACGATCAGCGCCGAACCGGTCATCAGCAGGACGGCCTTGACGATCTGGACCCAGGTGGTGCCCTTCATCCCGCCGACGGTGACGTAGAAGATCATCAGCGCGCCGACGAACAGGATCACGATGTTCTTGACCGCTTGGTCCTCGACGCCGAGCAGCAGGGCCACCAGGGCGCCCGCACCGACCATCTGGGCCAGCAGGTAGAAGATCGAGACGACGACCGTGGAGGTCGCCGCCGCCAGCCGGACCGGACGCTGCTTCATCCGGTACGCCAGCTGGTCGGCCATCGTGTAGCGACCAGAGTTACGCAGCATCTCCGCGACCAGCAGCAGCGCCACCAGCCAGGCGACGAGGAAGCCGATCGAGTAGAGGAACCCGTCGTAGCCGGACAGGGCGATGGCGCCGGAGATGCCGAGGAACGACGCCGCCGACATGTAGTCGCCGCCGATGGCGAGGCCGTTCTGGAAACCGGAGAAGCCGCGGCCACCTGCGTAGTAGTCGGCCGCGGTCTTCGTCTGCCGGCTCGCCCAGAAGGTGATGCCGATCGTGACCGCGACGACCGCGAGGAAGAGGACCGTGGTGAGGATCTGGCTACCGTCCATCAGAGCTGCCTCTTCTCGATCTCGTATTCCTCGTCGAGCTTCCGAGCCAGCGGGTCGAGGTGCTTGTTGGAGTAGTTGGCGTAGAGGTAGGCGATACCGAACGTGGTCGCGAACTGGAGGAGCCCGAAGACCAGCGCGACGTTGATGTTGCCGACGACCTTGGTGTTCATGAAGTCCTCTGCCCAGTTGGAGCAGAACACGTAGAGGAGATACCAAGCCAGGAATGCCACCGTGGCCGGGAAAACGAACTTCCGGTACGCCGACCGCAGAGCGCGAAACTCCGCTGTGGCGTGCAGACTGTCGTAGACCGGGTCGTGCCGGTGGGCTTGGTCGTGCGCTTCTTCGCTCACGGTCTAACCCTTTCGTTGACGAGGCCGTCAACCGTGGGGGTGGATGACGGACGACGTGTGATCGCAGTCACATTAGGGGCCTGTCGGACCGCTCGTCGCGGGGTAACGCCCGGTCCCTCGGTAGACGGCGTCGTCGCGCGACGAGCGGTCGATTTCGTACGCTGAATGGCTGCTGTCGCGGCCCGGTCAGCGCTCCTGCAGGGCCGCCTTCATGGACGACACAGCCGGCTCGGTCACCGGCTCAGGGGAGTGCAGGCGGACCAGGAGCCGGGTGGTGTGGGCCGGGACGTGGGCGGCGGAGGCGAGGCTGACCACGATCATGACGGCGAAGGAGAGCGGCACCGCCCACAGCGCGGGCTGGGTGAGCGCGACATCCGCCCAGGTGCCCGTACGCGACCCACTGATCGTGAACACCACGGCCGACCCGGTGGTGACCAGGCCGGTGACGAGACCGGTGGCGGCGCCGTAGGCGGTCAGCCGGCGCCACCAGATGCCGAGCAGGAGCAGCGGGCAGAAGGTGGCGGCGGCGAGAGCGAAGGCCAGCGCGACGCCGCGGGCGACCCCGACGCTGGGGGTCAGCAGGGCGCCGGCGACCGGGACGATGACGGCGACCAGGGAGGCGATCCGGAAAGCGGCGACGCCGCCGAAGCGGCTGCCCCTTCGGCGCAGCAGCGGCACGACGACGTCCTGGGAGAGCACTCCGGAGACGGCGATCGCCAGACCCGACGACGTCGAGAGGAAGGCCGCGAAGGCGCCGGCGCAGACCAGTCCGGTGAGCGCGTCGCCAGCCCAGCCGGGGACCATCAGCCGGGGCAGTTCCAGCACCAGGGTGTCGGCGGAGGCGGGGGTGGCTGCGTACACGCGTCCGAGGAGGCCGAGGATCGGCGGCAGCAGGTAGAAGACGCCGAGGAGAGCCAGCACGACCAGGGTCGTGCGGCGGGCGGCGCGGCCGTCGGGGTTGGTGTAGAAGCGGACGCCCACGTGCGGGAGGCCCATCGTGCCGAGGAAGGTCGCCGCGATGAGCGAGTAGGTGGCGTAGAGGCCGGTCGTGGTGTCGGTGCCGATGGGTAGCGACCAGGCCTGGCTGAGGTCGGCGCGGGGTGCGCCGTCGTTGGCCCAGACCGCGACCAGCACCCCGACGGGCACCAGCAGCGCGGTCAGCTTGAGCCAGTACTGGAAGGCCTGGACGAACGTGATCGAGCGCATCCCGCCCGAGAAGACGCTGACCAGCACGACCGTCCCGACCAGCACCGGTCCCACCCAGCGAGGTGCGCCCGCGACCAGCTCCAAGGTCAGCCCGGCGCCCTGCAGCTGGGGCAGCAGATAGAGCCAGCCGATGCTCACGACCAGCAGCGAGCAGAGCCGCCGCACTCCTGTGGAGGCGAGCCGCTCCTCGGCGAAGTCGGGCAGTGTATACGCCCCTGACCTGCGCAAAGGTGCCGCGACCAGGGTCAGCAGCACGAGATAGCCGGCGGTCCAGCCGATCGGATACCAGAGCATCTCCGCGCCGGAGGTGAACACCAGCCCGGCGACCCCGAGGAAGGAGGCGGCCGAGAGATACTCCCCGCCGATCGCGCTCGCGTTGAGTCCGGGTCGCACCGACCGCGACGCGACGTAGAAGTCGCTGGTGGTGCGGCTGAACCGCAGGCCCCAGGTGCCGATGGTCAGCGTCGCCAGGGTGACCAGGGTGACCGCGACGATCGCCGGGGCGGAGTCGAGGGTCATGGCGTCTCGTCGTCCGAGCGGAGCAGGTCGGCATAGCTGGCCTCGTTGCGTTCTGCGCCGCGCAGGTACCAGCGGCCGAGGAGGAACAGGAACGGGTAGACCAGCACCCCAAGGAGCAGCCAGGGGAGCGGTACGCCGAACGGCGCGGTGCGGACCAGACCCGGAGCCAGCCAGAACAGCAGCGGGAGCGAGCCGACGCCGAGGAAGAGCACCGCCAGGGTGCGGAGGGCGATCGAGAACTGGGCGCGCATCAGCGAGCCGAGGTAGATCTCGCCGAGGCGGGTGTCCTCGTCGACGTCGACCCGTCGGACGGCCGGGCGTCGTCGGGGCGGTCCGGTGACGCGTACGCGCTGTGGTTCTGTCATCGGGATCGGCTCATGACCGTCGGGCCAGCAGGTCCTTGAGCTGGCGCGTGTGCCGGCGGCTGACCTGCAGCTCGGTCCCGCGGGCGGAGCCGCCGACTACGACCGAGCAGCGCCCGGCCTCCGAGCGCACCTCGGTCACGTGGGCGAGGTTGACGAGGAGGGAGCGGTGGATGCGTACGAACCGGGCGGAGGCCCACTCCTGCTCCAGCTGGGTCAGCGGGACCCGCACCAGGTGGGACGCGTCGGCGGTGTGCAGCCGGGCGTAGTCGCCCTGCGCCTCCACGTGGGTGATCTGGGAGCGCCACACGAAGCGGGTGACGCCGCCGAGCTCGACCGGGATCTGTACGTCACCGCTCGGCTCCTCCTCCGGCATGCTGCCCATCAGCCGGGTGACGGTCTCTGCCAGCCGCTCGGCGCGCACCGGCTTGAGCACGTAGTCGACGGCGCGCAGGTCGAACGCCTCCAGCGCGTGCTCCTCGTGAGCAGTCACGAACACGACCGCCGGCGGCGTCTTGAACCGGGCCAGCAGCCGGGCCAGCTCGAGCCCGTTCAGGCCGGGCATCTGGATGTCGAGGAACACCGCGTCCACCCCCGACCCCTGCAGCTGCTGCAGCCCGTCGGTCGCGTTCAGGCAGGTGCGCACCTCCGCGACCCGCGCGTCCTGGGTGAGCAGATAGGAGAGCTCGTCGGCCGCCGGCGGCTCGTCGTCGACGACCAGGATCCTCAGCCGGCCGCCGGGCGCTCCCTGTCGCGCGGCGAACGCCTGCGTCGTACGGCCACTCATGTGTGCACTCCTGGGGCGAACTTCGGGATTCTGAGGATGACCTTCGTGCCGGCGCCGGGGGCGGTCTCCACCACCAGGCCGTAGTCGTCGCCGTAGGCGTTGCGGAGCCGGGCGTCGACATTGCCGAGCCCGACGGAGTCGGCGCCGCCGGCCAGCGCGTTGCGTACCTTCTCCGGGTCCTCGCCGGCGCCGTCGTCCTCGACCTCGATCACGCACTCGGTGCCGCTGTCGGCGGCCCGGATGGAGATGTGGCCGGTCTGCGCGTCGGCCAGGCCGTGGCGTACGGCGTTCTCGACCAGCGGCTGCAGGCACAGGAACGGCACCGCGATCGGCAGCACCTCGGGCGCCACCGAGAGCCTCACCGAGAGCCGCTCGCCGAACCGAGCCTGCTCCAGCAGGAGGTAGCGCTCCACGGAGCGGAGCTCCTCGGACAACGTCGTGTACTCGCCATGGGTCCGGAAGGAGTAGCGGGTGAAGTCCGCGAACTCCAGCAGCAGCTCGCGGGCACGCTCCGGATCGGTGCGTACGAAGCTGGCGATCGCCCCCAGCGAGTTGTAGATGAAGTGCGGGCTGATCTGCGCGCGGAGCGCGCGCACCTCGGCCTCCATCAGGCGCCGCCGCGACGCGTCGAGCTCGGCGAGCTCGAGCTGGCCGGAGACCCACGTCGCGACCTCGTCGGTGGCGCGGACCATCATCGCGGAGGTGTCCGGGGCGTACGCCTGAAGCGTGCCGACCAGGTGGTCGTCGACGACCAGCGGGCTGACCACGGCGGAGTGCAGCGGGCAGCCCGCCTGGCCGCACTCCAGGTCGACCCGGTCGTAGAACCGGGTCGCGCCGCGCTCCAGCGTCCCCTCGGCCAGCTTGGTCACGTGCTCCTGGTGGTGGGTGCCGATGCCTTCCCAGGCGAGCAGGCCGTCGGTGTCGGTGATCGCGAGCGCGGGGGCGGCCAGGAGCGCCTGCAGGTGAGGGGCGGCGCGCTCGGCGCTGTCGACGGTCAGGCCGCCACGCAACGCCGGGCTCGCCAGCGATGCGTTGTGGAGGGTGCGGAAGGTCGCCCGATCGGCTTCTGTGCCCAGGTGGGTGCGCAAGGGAGAGCGCAGCCAGCGCCGCATCCGCACTCCTCTCTTCCGATCACACAATTGTGACGGCGCCCACGCTATCTGTCACCCGGGCCACCGCAGGGGCGCGAGGTAGGTTTGCGGCATGCGATTGAGTCGAGTGATCCCGGGTCTGCTGGCTGTCGGCGTAGCGGGCGCGGGCGCCGCCTTCGTGATCGGCATGCGCAACAAGTCGCCGTGGTTGCAGGACCGCATCCGCGCCTTCTCGAAGCGCTTCGCCTCCGAGGCCCTGAAGACCGCCGGGATGGAAGGCGCCACCAACGGCGTCGTCCTCCACGTCGGCCGCGCGAGCGGACGGGAGTACGCCACCCCGATCACGCCGTTCCCGACCCCCGACGGCTTCGTCATCAACCTGCCCTACACCTCGAAGGTCGACTGGGCCCAGAACGTGCTGGCCGCCAACTCGGCCACGATCGTCTACGACGGCGTCGACCACCGGGTCACCGACCCGCGCGTCGTCCCGTACGCCGAGGTCGCGCCGCTGCTCCCGAAGGCTGCCGGCGTCTTCCGGGCCGTCTTCGACGTCCAGGAGTTCCTCCGCGTCACCAACGCGGACTGATTTCGTCGTCGGGTTGGCGGGACTCGAACCCGCGATCGCCTGGACCCAACCCAGGAGGGATAGCCGCTTCCCCACAACCCGTGCAGTGTCTTCACGGGCGCGGTCGCTGCTGCATGACGACCACGTTAGACAGGCCATGACCCCGAACGCACACGATTTATCGATTTATCGGCGGTAGGTTGCGACGCGTGGGATACGAGCTGAGGGACCGGTTGGTCGTCGGGATCGCCTCGAGCGCGCTCTTCGACCTCACCGAGTCGGATGCGTACTTCCGCGAGCACGGCGAGAAGGCCTACCGCCGCTACCAGGACGAGCGCATCGACGACCCGCTCAGACCGGGTGTCGCGTTCCCGTTCATCAAGCGACTGCTGAGCCTCAACGACCTGGCGGCCGACGCCGACGACGGGCTCGTCGAGGTGATCGTGGTCTCGCGCAACGACCCCAACACCGGTCTGCGGGTGATGCGCTCGATCGAGCACCACGGCCTGCCGATGACCCGCGCGGTCTTCACCCAGGGCCGCTCGCCCCACCCCTACATCGGCGCGCTCGGGATGTCGCTGTTCCTCAGTGGCAACCGCGAGGACGTCATCGCGGCCAGCCGCGAGGGGTTCCCGGCCGGTCACGTGCTGCCGTCGGCGGCGACGTACGACGAGACCGATCGCTCCGTGGTCGTCGCCTTCGACTTCGATGGTGTGCTCGCCGACGACGGCTCCGAGCGGGTCTTCCGGGAGGAGGGGATCGAGAGATATCGGGCCTACGAGGCCAGCCGGAAGGCCGAGCCGCTCGAGCCCGGGCCGCTGCAGCCGCTGCTGCGCGACCTCAACCGGATCCAGCAGATCGAGGAGCAGCGCCGCCTGGAGGATCCGGGCTACGAGCCACGGCTGCGGATCGCGCTCGTCACCGCCCGCGGAGCCCCCGCCCACGAGCGGGCGATCCGGTCCCTGCAGTCCTGGGACGTCTACGTCAACGAGGCCTTCTTCCTCGGCGGCGTGGAGAAGGTGCGGGTGCTCGAGGTGCTCCGTCCGCTGATCTTCTTCGACGACCAGACGACCCATCTGGACGAGGCGGTCGAGTCGATCGCCGGTGTCCACATCCCCTACGGCGTCGCCAACGCCGACGACGTTCCCGCTGGTCAATAGCGCTTTACAGTTCATCCACAGGAGGTTGTCATCTGGTGGATGGACCCGGGCATATGTCACCCTGGGCTGAGTTGTACAGATTCTGTTCACTTGAGAAGTGCGAGGAGTTCACTCGATGACTTCGGCTATGTGTGCCAAGTGCACCGAAGACGAGGAGATCCGGGTTCTCTCGCGTTCGGCGGGGGGCCGCCGGCGGCTGATGTGCTGCAGGTGCGGGTACGCGTGGGAGAGCGGGCGCTCCGGCCCCGCCCGGAGGACCGGCCTGAACGGCCTGTTCGGAGCGGCCTGACGCGCCGCCGGCGTACGTTTCACGCCGACGTCGCCTGAGGTTCATCTCGCGCGGGCGCGCAGGTGTTGCGGAGTGGCTTGGGTAGAGGGCTGAGACCTGTCTCGGGATCCCCTACCAAGCTCCGAGGAGTACCAACCCATGTCCGCAACTCGACGCTCCCTGCTCACCGGAGGAGCCGCGGCCGGGGTCGGCCTGGCCGTCGCCGGTGCCGTTCCCGCTCTTGCCGAGGCGAAGCCGGCGCGGCCCGGCACCCCGGGACGCAAGCGCGCCCGCGAGCCGTTCCCGCCGCTCGTGGACGACCCCAAGGGGATCCTCGCGCTGGCCGAGGGGTTCGCGTACGCCATCGTCACCTCCGCCGGGGAGACGACCCTGAAGACGGGTGAGAAGACGCCGTCCAACCACGACGGGATGATGGTTCTCGGCGGGAGGCGTGGGCGCTACACGCTGATCCAGAACCACGAGATCGAGCCCGGTGAGGGCATCCCGGTCCCGCTCGTCGAGGGCACCGTCTACGACCCGGGCGCGCCGTCGGGCGGCTGCACCGTGATCACCACCGACGCGGGCGGCGCCAACTTCGGTGAGTTCGTCGCGATCTCCGGCACCTCCACCAACTGCGCCGGCGGCCCGACGCCGTGGGGGACCTGGCTGACCTGCGAGGAGACCGTCAACGACGCCGGCGAGGAGTGGGAGGGCGAGGACGGCGCCAAGGGCGTCTACGAGAAGGACCACGGGTACGTCTTCGAGGTCTGGGCCGACGGTTCGGCCGACCCGCGCCCGATCAAGGCCTTCGGCCGCTACGACCACGAGGCCCTCGCGATCGACAAGACCCGCACGAAGGTCTACCTCTCCGAGGACGCCGACGAGCCCAACGGGCTCTTCTACCGCTGGACCGCCCCGGCCGGGGTGAGGCTCGGCCCGGGCGTGCTCACCGAGCTGGCCGACGACGCCGGCACGCTCGCCGCGATGCAGATCATCCTCCCCGACGGCTCGGTGCTGCCCGACGTGGCCTACCTGACCTCCGCGCAGATGGGTCAGCCCTTCCCGGTGAAGTGGAAGACCGTCCCCGAGCGCGACGCCCAGGAGACGCCGTGCCGCGAGCAGTTCGCCGACGGCGAGGTCACCCGCGGCCGCAAGTTCGAGGGCGTGTGGGGCACCGACGAGGGCGTCTACGTGGTCAACTCCTACGCGTGGGAGGAGGGCGACATGCCCGCCGACGCGTCCCCGCACGACGGCATGGTCTGGTTCTACGACTACGCGGCCGAGACCATCCAGCTGGTGACGTACTTCCCGCACCAGACGCAGTCCGAGGACGACGCCCCGGCTCCGAAGTACAGCGACCTCACCTTCGACGGCCCCGACAACGTCACCGTCACCCCCTGGGGTTCGCTGGTGCTCGCCGAGGACGGCTCCGGCGCCTCACACGTGCTCGGCGCGTTCCCGGGCGGCCCGTCGTACGCCATCGCCCGCAACGACCTCAACGACTCCGAGTTCTGCGGGCCGTGCTTCTCGCCCGACGGCAAGGTCCTCTTCGTCAACATGCAGGACCCCGGCTACACCCTGGCCATCACCGGCCCGTGGGAGCGCTACCTCGGCTGAGGATCGGCGGATCAGGAGATGAGACGTACGTGGCGGGCGGCTCGGGCGCCCGCAGCGTCGTTCGGGCAGCCCGAGCCACCCTCAACTCAGTGTGTGCTCAATCCCCTTGAGAGGGCCGCGACGTGATCCAGCCGCCGTCGATGTTCAGGTGAAGAGGATGGTGCGAAGGAGAGGCCCAGATATGCGCCCAGGTTCGCCTTGTCGCCGGGCCATCGTGCGAGGAGTTCGGCGGTTCGCGCGGTGCCGATGAGGATCGCGACATCACGACCGAGCCAATGCGCGGCGGCAAGGTCCGAGTCGTACTCTTCGGCGGCCAAAACACCATTGCCCTCTTCGGTTTGGTAGAGGGAATCGCTCACCTCTGAGGAGTCGAAGTACCACGACAGCACGATGCCGATGTCTTGGGCGTCTTTGAATTCGCCGTAGGAGGAACGATCAAGCCAGGCGGCGAGCTTGGCCGCCGCGTATCCGGAGGGGGAAGGCAGACGGATGGGGTCGGCGAGCCCCAGGTCGAGCGGCACCGCGGCGTCGTAGATCTCATCGAACGCCCACACGCTGACGGCTTCCTTACGAGGTGGTGGGGTGACGACGCCGGCAGGGTGCTCGACCCCGCCGAATGCAAGGAGGTCGACGTCGATACCCGCGATGCGGTATCTGATCTGGTTGCTGCCGGTCGGTGCGAAAGTGCTGGTGAGATCCCGGTACGAGTCCCAGGAGGCCAAGGCAACCGCGATATCGATATCGTGCGTGGGTCTTGTCTTGGTCTCATGCCCGAGCGAGGTGTGCCAGAGATCGCGGGCGTGGGCGCCGACGAGCATGACGTCGTCAGGATGGAGGTTCGTAGCGGCGCTCAGGGCCGCGTCGACGACGGCTCTCACCGGGTCGAGCGTTCCAGCCGGTACGCGGGAGAGATCAAGCTGCATGGTCACGCAGATCATGGGCGATGGCGCGTAGGCGCGGGTCTCCGGCCGCCAGAAGATCGGCGTAGACAAGTGGCCACGGACTGAGTCGAGGCGACTCCGCTGGGTGTTTTTCACCGTCGGGATCGCGCCAGAATTTCCGTCGTACGAAGATGTTCATGGTGCCGTCGGTGCGCCAGCGGTTCAAGATCGGCAGGCTTGGTCCGTCGGGCTGCGCGAGGTCGTCGACGTAGAGGGTCAGCGTCGCAGGACGGATCGAGTCGCGTACGGCACTCTCGCCGCTGATGTGGATCGACGTGCCGCGGAGCTTCTCGACGTCGATGTCCCCATGGAAGTCGGCTAGCCGAAGCCGAGGGGCGAGCCCGCCGGGGAACGCTGCTGCCCAGTGGTCGAGAAGGTCGCTGTTCCGGGTCCCGGGCGCGGGTAGATCGTAGCCCGACGCACGGAGTAGCCGCAGCGTGTCGTTCACCAGCCCCACCGATACGCCAGAGGCTTGGGCGATCTCGCGCTGGGAGGCGCGCCAGAGCGCCGGCCAGGCGAGAAGGGCGAAGACAACCTGAGATCGGCTGGTGCTGAACAGGTTGGTGACCGTGGTCGTTGGCGACTGCGGTGCGGGACCCCTCGGTCGGCGTCCGCGGACATCCACCAAGACATCGCCGAACTCGATATGGGCGTTGCCTGCCGCATCTGCGTACTGAATGCCGGCGCGGCTGAGGGCGTCTGCCGTCTTAGGTGGGACGTGGTGAGCCCAGACGAGCAGCGGTAGCCCGCCGGCGAGGACCAGCGCGCCTCGAGCGTCGGCCAGCCGGAGTCGCTGGGTCCCCATGAAAGCGTACGGCGTGGTCGTCCTGCCGCGGCTTAGTGTGGCCCTGCAGAAGACATAACCGTTGTGGTCCGTGGGCGACTCCAGTTCGAGGGCTAGACCGAGCTCGCTCAGGTATGTCACCGCAGTGTCAGGGTCGATGGTCATCGTCACGTCCGTTCAGTATTTCCTGTTGTTCAGGGTAACTGAACAACAGGAAATACTGAACACCATCGCCGCGGGTCGGTTGTCGTTTGTCGACGGTTACCCGAGGTTGACCAGCTGGCCGGCCGGCGGCGAAGTGCCGTCGGTGCCTGACAGGACGTCGGTCGTGGCGACCACGCCCCACCTGGTCCACTCGACGGCCCCAGGAGTCGGCGGTGAGGCCTTGGTCCAACGGTGGCCGTGGCGTACGGCGGTGATCTTGTTCCCGAACATCTCGGCCACGTAGATCGTGCCGTGCGGACTCACCGCGACGCCGGTGGCACCCAGGAAGCCACGAGCGATCTGCTTCTGGTGACCTGTGCGGGCGTCGATCTTGAAGACGCTTCCGCGAGATCCGAGCTCGGGGCCTTCCGGCCCGCCCGGCAGGCTGGAGACGTAGAGCCGCCCGTCAGGGCCGGTCTCGACATCGGTCGGCACGCCCTCGAAGTAGTAGGTCCGACCCACGAAGCATGGGTCGAGCCCGAATCCCTCGACGGCCTCCGCAGTGAACTTGTACGGGATCCCCGGCAGCGTCGCGACGGTCTTCACATGACCCCACGAGGAGACCGACAGGATGCTGTTCCCGCCGGCGTCGGCGACGTAGGTGCTCCCCTTCTTGGTCGCGGTGGCGTACGGGTGGGAGTCGACTCCGCCCTTGTACGACGCGGGCGCGCCGATCTCGGCCGGCCACTTCGCGTCACACTCGGGGTCGCTCTTGCGGAACCCGTAGGACGTACGGCTGTCGGGGTTGCGCTTCTTCTCGTAGGCGTGCAGGTCGGCGACGGTCTTGACCTTGCCGGACGGGTAGAGCCTCTTCAGCCAGCTGCCCGTGTTCTCGAAGGTCTCGCGGTTGGAGCGGGTGACGACGAAGGTCACCACGCCGTCGTGGACGGACAGCCCGCCGACCTCGTAGCCGTTCGGATCGGTGTAGACGACCTTCGGCGACTTGCCCGGCCGGACCTTCAGGATCTGACCGGCGAAGTTCGAGGAGACGTACGCCGTCCCGTCATCGCCCACCGCCGCACTGAGCGGGGAGAGCAGGCCGGATGCGAGTACGCCGGTGGGCAGACGAGGTTTGGAATGTGCCTGCGCTGCTGGGGTGGTGGCGATGAGCGCCGCACCGAGGATCAGTGCGGCGGCCGCCGTCAGACACCGTGGAAGTCTGGACATTGCGTGTCCCCCTTGTGTTGTCTGTACCGACCAGCGACCGCGTCGTCGCCGGTCGTTCTTCAGTCTCATTTCCTCTGGTGGCGATCGAATCGCCCGGTTTGGGTAACGCCGTCCTCGGTGGCAGCGGTGAGGTTGTGAGCCCTGTGAGGTCGTGAGAGGAAGTTGACGGGCCTGCGCGCGAGGGTTGGCGCCGGCTGAAACGTGGACTGGCGATGGTGAGTGATATCTCGCCGACTGCCGCATCTGAGGAGCCCACCATGAGCCGCCGCTACTGGATCGACGACTGGCGTCCGGAGGACGCCACCTTCTGGGAGGAAACCGGGGCGAAGACCGCCCGCCGCAACCTGATCTGGTCGATCTTCGCCGAGCACCTCGGCTTCTCGGTCTGGCTGATCTGGTCGGTCTCCTCGGCCTTCCTGGTCGCCCAGGGCTTCGACTTCACCCCGAGCCAGCTGTTCTTCCTGATCGCCATCCCGAACCTGGTCGGCTCGCTGCTGCGGGTGCCCTACACCCTCGCGGTGCCGAAGTTCGGCGGCCGCAACTGGACGATGATGTCGGCCGCGCTGCTGCTCGTGCCGACCCTCGGCTTCGCGTACGCCGTCACCCAGCCGTCCACCCCCTACTGGGTCTTCTGCGTCATCGCCGCCACCGCCGGCCTCGGCGGCGGGAACTTCGCCTCCTCGATGGCGAACATCAACTTCTTCTACCCCTCCGACAAGAAGGGTGCCGCGCTCGGCCTCAACGCCGCCGGCGGCAACCTCGGCGTCGCGCTCATCCAGTTCCTGCTGCCGGTCATCGTCGGCGGTGCCGGCATCTTCGGGCTGATCAAGGCCTCCGACGGCGGCATCCACCTCGAGCGCGCCGCCTTCGTCTACGCGGCGCTGGCCGTCATCGCGATCTTCGCCGCCTTCTTCTTCATGGACAACATCACTGACGCCAAGTCCTCCCCGAAGGAACAGCTCTCGGTTGTGAAGTCGAAGCAGACCTGGATCATGTCGTTCCTCTACATCGGCACCTTCGGGTCCTTCATCGGCTACTCCGCCGCGATGCCGTTGCTGATCAAGCTCAACTTCTGGGTGCCCGAGCCCGCGCCGCTCGGCACCGGCATCTACTTCGCCTACTTCGCCTTCCTCGGCGCCCTGATCGGCTCCGCGACCCGTCCGCTGGGCGGCTGGCTGGCCGACCGCTGGGGCGGCGCGAAGGTCACGCTCGGCGCGTTCATCGGGTTGGTCGTCTTCACCCTCGGGGTGCTGTGGACCCTGATGCAGCTCACCCCGAACCCGGACGCGACCCCCGCGATCGCGTTCGAGAACCAGTCCTGGTTCCCGGTCTTCCTGGGCTTCTTCATGCTCGTCTTCGCCTCGACCGGCATCGGCAACGGTTCGACCTACAAGATGATCCCGTCGATCTTCCGTCGTGAGGCCGAGCTGGCCACCACGCCGGGCACCGCCGAGCGTGACGCCGCACTCGTCGGATCGACCAAGAAGTCCTCCGCCGCGGTCGGCATCATCGGCGCCGTCGGCGCGGTCGGCGGCTTCCTCATCCCGATCGCCTTCAACAGCCCCTGGGTCGACAACCCCCTCGACGCCACCAAGTCGGCGTTCATCGCCTTCACCATCTTCTACGCCGTCTGCGCCCTGGTCACCTTCGTGGTCTACCTGCGGCCGCAGGGCGCGCGAGTGGGAGAACTGGCCGACGTACGCATCTGAGCGCCCAGCCCGCCTGTAACACGCTGTTCGTCGGACTTCTCGCCCTATCAGATAGGGCGAGAAGTCCGACGAACGACGTGTTACTCGCGGCGGCTCCTCAAGCCAGCCCGATCGCCGCCTCCGCCGCGGCCAGGACCGGCGCGGTCGCCTCGCGGCACCTCTCGGCTCCGGCGGCGTACACCTGCGTCACGTACGTCCGGTCGGCGGCGAGCTCGCGGTAGCGCTTCTGGATCGGCTCGAGCTCGGCGACGACCGCGTCGGTGACCGCGGCCTTCAGGCTGCCGTAGCTCGACAGCCCGGTCGCCGATCCGCCGCAGGCCTCGAGGATGTCGATCAGGTTGGTGACCCCCGGCCGCTCCTCGTCGCGGGAGACGTCTCCGGCAGAGTCGGTGACCGCACGGGCCACCTTGCGACGTACGACATCGGCATCGTCCAGCAGGAAGATCGAGCCCGGGTGCGTGTCGCCAGCCGACTTCGACATCTTGCGGGTCGGCTCGGCCAGATCCATGATCCGGGCCCCGGCCTCCGGATGCACCGCCTGTGGGACCGAGAAGACCCGGCCGTACGTCGTGTTGAACCGGATCGCGATGTCTCGGGCGAGCTCGACGTGCTGGCGCTGGTCGTCGCCGACGGGCACCTCCGTCGCCCCGTAGAGCAGGATGTCGGCCGCCATCAGCACCGGATAGGTGAACAGCGAGGCGCGCACCGACGCCCCCACGCGGCGCGACTTCTCCTTGAACTGGATCATCCGGCCCAGCTCACCGGTGTGCGCGACGCACTCGAGCAGATAGCTGAGCGAGCGATGCGCGGGGACGTGGGACTGGATGAACAACGTGGCCGGTTCGAGCCCGGACGCCATCAGGAGGAGAGCCATCTCCTCCGTCCGCGTACGCAGCACCGACGGTTCGTGCGGCAGCGTCAGCGCGTGCAGGTCGGAGAGCCCGTAGAAGGCGTCCGAGTCGGCCGTGGCGGCCATCTCGACAGGCTCGATACATCGCATCGGCCGCAGCGCGCCGAGCAGGTTGCCGATGGTGAGTCGGCCGGAGGGGGTGATGAGGGAGAGTCGCCTGGTCATGGTGGACCTTTCGGGGTGGTGAGGCCCACGGGTCAGCGACGATCAACGAGAAAGGCCGCCCGTGGGCGGCCTGATGTGAGTGCTCAACAATCGGGTGGACCGCCTAGGAGGCGGACCACCACTGGGTGGAACGAATGCTGAACACCTCGCCAGTGTCTCACACGTCACAGATACCGTGTGGCTCATGACGACTCCGCCGACCACGTGGCCGACCTCGTGCCAGGGGCACTCGACGGTCGTCTTCGACGAGAGTCTGGCCGACTACGACTTCGGCCCGACCCACCCGATGGCGCCGATCCGGGTGGACCTGACGATGCGCCTGGCCGGCGAGCTCGGCGTACTCGACCATCTGAAGGTTGTCGAGGCGCCGATGGGCACCCCGGAGCAGCTGCTCACCATCCACGACGAGAGCTACATCGAGGCGGTCATCAAGGCCGGCAGGAGCGGCGAGTCGGACCTCGCCCATGGCCTCGGCACCGAGGACGACCCGGTGTTCGCGCACATCCACGACGCCAGCGCCCACATCGTCGGCGCGAGCATCGAGGCCTGCCGCCAGGTCTACTCCGGCGAGAGTCTGCACAGCGCCAACATCATGGGCGGCCTCCACCACGCGATGCGCGGACGGGCGGCCGGGTTCTGCATCTACAACGACGTCGCCGCCGGCATCCAGTGGCTCCTCGACCAGGGCGTGAAGAAGGTCGCGTACGTCGACGTGGACGTGCACCACGGGGACGGTGTCGAGCGGGCCTTCTGGAACGATCCGCGCGTCCTGACGATCTCGCTCCACGAGACCGGCCAGCTGCTCTTCCCAGGCACCGGCTTCGCCGAGGAGGTCGGCGGGCCGGAAGCCGAGGGGAGCGCGGTCAACGTCGCGCTGCCGCCCGGCACGGCCGACCACGGCTGGCTGCGCGCCTTCCACGCCGTCGTGCCCGACCTGATCCGGGAGTTCCAGCCGGAGATCCTGGTGACCCAGCAGGGCTGCGACTCGCACACCGACGACCCCCTCGCCGACCTGGCGCTCAGCGTGGACGGCCAGCGGGCGGCGTACGTCGCGCTCCACGAGCTCGCCCACGAGGTGGCCGGGGGCAAGTGGGTGGCGTTCGGCGGCGGCGGTTATGCGGTCGTAGACGTCGTGCCACGCGCATGGACGCACCTTCTTGCGCTAGTGTCGGGGAATCCCTTGGAGCCGACGCTCGACGTGCCAGGTGGCTGGCGTGAGCACGTGCAGACGCGCCTCGGGAGGGTCGCACCGTTGCGCATGACGGACGGGCGTGAACCGGCCTACCGCGACTGGGGGAGCGGATATGACCCCGGCACGTGGCTGGACCGGCAGGTCCACGCGACTCGCACAGCGGTGTTCCCGCTGCACGGGCTCGACCCGATGCCGTAGCCCAGTCAGATAGTTTCGGGACGGTCTAGAAACCGCAGTTCGTCGCGCCCAGATGCAACTCGACACGCCGGTGGTATGTGAGATTCTCAGGGGTGTCCCCTTCCCCATCAGTCACATCAGGCCCTATTCTCACTTTGGGATCGCGTTTTGGACCGGCGGTGGGGAAGCCGCCGGCGTCGCGATCACTCGAGAGAGAACGGTGGAAGCAGATGGTTACTCCTTCTGGAGACATCTCTGACAGCAAGTTCCTGACCGTTGCCGAGGTTGCGTCGATGATGCGCGTATCCAAGATGACGGTCTACCGGTTGGTTCATTCGGGCGAGCTGCCTGCGGTGCGTGTCGGTCGTTCCTTCCGGGTTCGGGAGGACGACGCGAACGAATACCTCAAGAGCTCGTTCTACAACGCGGGCTAGTTGTCGGACCCCGCGCCCAGCACAATGGGCGCGGGGGCAACACCGATCCCATCGGGTCACCGATTCTCTCTGGGTGCCCTGGCTTCGTTAGTCTTACCCCCTAGGTCTGTTTGCCGCGCGCTGCGGTGAGTGGCCGCGTCGGCACCGGGCCGGCATTCTCTGCAACGATCGTGAAGGGTTCCCCGTGGGTTCTGTCATCAAGAAGCGTCGCAAGCGCATGGCGAAGAAGAAGCACCGCAAGCTGCTCAAGAAGACTCGCGTCCAGCGCCGCAAGCTCGGCAAGTGACGTTCGTGGCGTAGGTGGCGGAACGCACCGGACCTGGCCGAAGCGAAGCCCGAGGCGGGCAGCAGGGTCGGGTCCTCCTGGTCACCGGGGTCTCGCGTGACCTCGGTCGCCGTTTTGCGCGCGCTGCCGCCCGCCACCCCAACGTCGAGCGGGTGATCGGCGTCGATGTCGCACCGCCTCGCGGTGACATCGGCAAGGTCGGATTCGTCCGAGCCGACATCCGCAACCCGGTGATCGCCAAGGTGATCGCCAAGGAGGAGGTCGACACCGTCGTCCACCTCAGCGTCATCGCGACCCCCGGCACCACCGGGGGTCGTTCGACGATGAAGGAGCTCAACGTCATCGGGACGATGCAGCTCCTCGCGGCCTGTCAGACCGCGCCGTCCCTGCGTCAGGTCGTGGTGAAGTCGACGACCCAGGTCTACGGGGCGAGCAGCCGCGACCCGGCGATGTTCACCGAGTCGATGGAGCCGCGGCGCACGCCGTCCTCCGGCTATGCCCGCGACGCGGCCGACATCGAGTCCTACGTACGCGGCTTCGCCCGTCGTCGCCCGGACATCGCTGTCACGGTGCTGCGCTGTGCCAACGTTCTCGGTCCGAGCGTGGTCAGCCCGATCGCGTCCCACTTCCGGCGCGCGGTCGTGCCCAACGTGCTCGGCTTCGACCCGCGCCTGCAGTTCCTCCACGAGCAGGATCTCTACGGCGTCCTCGAGCATGCCGTACGCACCGGGGTCCCCGGGACGTTCAACGTCGCCGGCGACGGCGTGCTGACCCATTCGCAGGTCGCGCGCCGGCTGCAGCGGGTCACCGTGCCGATCCCCGAGCCTCTCTTCGGCCTGGCGAGGTTCGGCGGCGGCGAGTATCCCGCCGAGCTGAGGGCGCTGCTGACCTACGGTCGTGGCGTCGACACCACGCGGATGCGCTCGCTGCTGGGCTTCGAACCCCGATACACGACCGAGGACACGGTCGTAGACTTCGCGGACAGCGTGATGCCGTCCGCGAACCGTGCCGACCGTGCGCTGGCCGCCTTGGAGAGCCGACTGACAGGAGCGCCCGGTGACTGAGTCCCCCGCCCAGGGTTTCACCGGCACCACGGCGCGCGAGCGCCACCCGCTGCGGGCGATCCCGGCGGCCGACTGGGCCGCGGCTCTGGAGAGCGCCGCCAAAGAGGTCTTCGGCGCCGAGTGGGAGGAGCAGCTCGCTCGGTTCATCGTGTTCCTGCGCCGCCGGATCTCCGGCGAATACTCCGTCGACGAGTACGGCTTCGACCGCGAGCTCACCCAACGCTTCATGCTGGCCGTGCTGCGGCCGATCAAGGAGAAGTGGTTCCGGGTCGAGGTGCGCGGCATCGAGAACATCCCGACCGACGGCGGCGCCCTGATCGTCTCCAACCACTCCGGCACGATCCCGATGGACGGCCTGATGACGATGGTCTCGATCCACGACGAGCTCGGTCGCAACCTGCGCCCGCTCGGGGCCGACCTAGTCTTCCGGATGCCGATCGTCGGCAACATCGCCCGCAAGGCGGGCGCGACGCTGGCCTGCAGCGAGGATGCCGAGCGGATGCTGCGCAACGGCGAGCTGGTCGGCGTCTGGCCCGAGGGCTTCAAGGGCATCGGCAAGCCCTACAGCGAGCGCTACAAGCTCCAGCGCTTCGGTCGCGGCGGCTTCGTCTCCTCCGCCCTGCGCACCGGCGTCCCGATCGTCCCGCTCTCCGTCGTCGGCGCCGAGGAGATCTACCCGCTCGTCGGCAACATCCCGGCCCTCGCCAAGGTCATCGGCGTGCCCTACCTGCCGATCACACCGTTCTTCCCGCTCCTCGGGCCGCTGGGTCTCATCCCGCTCCCGTCGAAGTGGCTGATCGAGTTCGGCGAGCCGATCCGCACCGATGCGTACGACGCCTCGGAGGCTGACGACCCGATGCTGGTCTTCAACGTCACCGACCAGGTGCGCGAGACGATCCAGCAGACGCTCTACCGCCTGCTGGGCGAGCGCGCCTCCGTCTTCGGCTGATCCCGAGAGGTCACCCCGCCGAGAAGTCAGTTTCTGACCGCGAGAGGTCGATTTCTGAGATCGACTGGACCACTCGATGTCAGAAATCGACCTCTCGGCGGGATTACGGGGTGAGGAGGCCGGTGGCGCCGGCGAGCACGTCGCCGACCAGGCCGGTGACGCCGGTGACAAGGCCGGTGACGGGGTCCGTCACGGTGCCGGGGTCGGTGTCCGGATCCTCGGAGGGATCGCCGTCGGAGGGGGTGGACGGGGTCGGCAGGATGCTGCCGTCCTCCTCCGGTTCCTCAGAGGGCTTCTCCGCCTCGTCCTTCTCGCCCTTGGGATCGGTCACCGAGCCGGGACCGATCTTGTCGGGGTCGATGGAGGGCAGGTCGAGCGCGTTGTCGTCCTGGGTGAGCGGCGGCAGCGCCTCGGCCTCGACGACGGTGTCGGCCGGAAGCAGCCCGTCGATGTCGGAGGTGAGGCTGGAGACCAGTGTCGCGGGAAGCTCGGTGATGCCACCCTCGCAGGTGGGGCAGAGCTGGGCGGCGGCCTGGTCGATCAGCACGAGGGTCTGCGCGGCGTCGGAGATTGCCGGCTCGGCACGCTCGGGCACCTGCGGGCTCAGCTCGGCCAGCTCCTCGACGCCATCGGCCGCGAACGTACGCAGCTGGGCGAGCGAGTCGTTGTCCTGGGACTGCTCGAAGTCGCTGATCAGCAGGTCGGAGCCGTGCGCGGCCTGTCGCGAGAAGGTCTCGAGCGTCGCGGTGACCCGCTCGGAGTCGGTCATCGGCGCGTCGGCGACCAGCGACTTGGCCTCGCGCAGGCGGGTGCCGGCGTCCTCGAGGATCCGGATGCCACGGGCCTGGGTGCTGACGGTGAAGCCGGCGGAGACGTTCTCCACGGCACGCTTGACCGGGTAGAGCGAGTCACCGGGCAGAGCGGTCTGGGACGCGGCCGCGGCACCCGCGGTGCCGCCGACGATCGCCATCGCGGCGAAGGCGACAGCCAGCTTGCGCTGCCGGCGCGGCCTGCGTACGGGACCGACGGTGAGCTTGCGCTCGACCGTCTTCTCGGTGCGCGGCGCGGGCACGAGCTCGGTGTCGGCGGCCTCCATGAGGCGCTCGCGAAGGGAGACGGAGAAGTCGCGACTGGGGACGGCGGAGTCGCTGAGAGTGGAGAGCGACGAAGCGAAGACGGCCAGATCACGAAGCTCGTCGGCAGACTGCGAGGCACGCCGATCCGTCGCGGCAGCAGCCGCGACCATTCGGTCGAACTCGTCGGCACGCTTTCGCGCCGGGAATGCCGGGCTCATCGGGGGGTTCCTACTCGGTATCGGCTGTCAGGGATTCGTCGAAACAGCTGCGCACAAGGTGCTGCCATGTCGGACAACGAGTCGCCCCGGCCGCGGGTTACGGCAACCGGTCGAGCATTCAAGGTGGTGCGGAACACAGTCATCAGCGGATCCCGTCAGGCATCTGCTTGGCGAGATTGCGGATCCCGCGCAGCTGGAGCTGTTTCACGGCTCCGTCGCTGCGCCCGAGGATAGCCGCTGTCTCTGCGATTGACAGCCCTTGGAGGAAACGCATGATGATGCAGTCGCGCTGTTCGTCGGGCAGTTTGGTGAGAGCCCCGAGCAGCATCTCGTTGGTGATCCCGGCCATCACGATCTTCTCCGGCCCGTCCGAGGACGAGTCGTGCTGACCCATGTCCTCGGTGGTCATCTCCAGGCGCGTACGTCCCGCCTTGAAGTGGTCCGTGGCCAGGTTGCGCGCGATGGTCATCAGCCAGGCGCCGAAGTCCTTGCCCTGCCAGCGGAAGCCGGTCATCGAGCGGAGCGCCCGGAAGAACGTCTCCGAGGTCAGGTCCTCGGCGACCTGGGTGGAGCGGGTCCGGTAGAAGAGGAACCGGTAGACCGCGCCTTGGTAGTGGTCGTAGAGGAGGCCGAACGCCTCCTTGTCACCCTTGCGGGCGAGCTCGACGAGCGCGATCAGCCGGGTGCGGTCGGCCTCGCTCTCCTCCGAGGAGGTGGCGAGCTCGGTGTCGTCGTCCGGCTCGTTGTCGGAGCGGGGCTTGGACTCGTGGGTGCCACCCGAGCCGCGACGCTCGGGCTCGGCGAGCGGACCGGACGCACCGGCAACGCCGGCGTAGGCGGGTTCGTAGCCCTCGTTCATCAAGAGCTCGACCGCAGCACGCAGCGCATCCAAGCGACGATGGACGTCATTGGCGCGGCGCGACATGTGGGTCCCTCCCGAAGACTCCCCCTGAGCGAGCCCAACCTTACGGGTTAGGGCATCCCGATGTCAGGTCCCGAGCCGAAGTTGCCTCGGCGTGTGTTGGCAATTTCCTGACAGAGCGGCGAATACCCGGCACTGCATACAGGTCGCCAACGGCGCGATCAGTCCCGCCGTCCGCGGAGTGCGATCGCCACCGCGATCGCCCCTGTGGCCGCCCCGCCCAGCGCCGCGGTCACCACGCCGGCCCGGGCCGCCTTGCGCCCGGTGCGGTAGTCACGGATCGGCCATCCCTTCACGCGCGCGTGGGCGCGTAGGCGCGCGTCCGGATTGATCGCACAGGGATGCCCGACCAGCGAGAGCATCGGCAGGTCGTTGTAGGAGTCCGAGTAGGCGGCGCAGCGGGAGAGGTCGAGGCCCTCCCGGGCGGCGATCGCCTTGACCGCCTCCGCCTTGGCCGGCCCGTGGAGCATCTCGCCGACCAGCTCACCGGTGTAGGCGCCGTCCTCGGTGGCCGCCACCGTCCCGAGCGCGCCGGTGAGCCCGAGCCGCCGGGCGATGACCCGGGCGGCCTCGACGGGCGCCGCGGTCACCAGCCACACCCGCTGTCCCTGGTCGATATGGGTCTGCGCGAGGGCCCTGGTGCCGGGCCAGATCCGGTGGGCCATGCCCTCGTCGAAGATCTCCTCCATCAGGCTCTCGACCTCCTCGGCGCGATGGCCGCGGATGAACGACAGCGCCGACGAGCGCGCCGACTCCATGTGGGCAGGGTCCTCGACCCCGGCCACCCGGAAGTAGGCCTGCTTGTACGCGGCCGAGGCGATGTCCCGCGTACGGAAGAACTTGCGCCGGTGCAGGCCGCGGGCCAGATGGAAGATCGTCGCGCCCTGCATGATCGTGTTGTCCACGTCGAAGAAGGCTGCCGCTGTCGGGTCTCCGGTCGTCGGATAGAGCCAGGCCTCGATCTCCGCGGCCGCGGCCGATGCCTCGCCCGCGAGAGCCGAGCGGCGTTTGAGGTCTTTTCGCCGCAGCTCGGCACGGCGGCGGTCGCTGGCGCTGCTCATTTCGCCAACAGTAGTGGTCCGGACGTCGTCACGGGACCCAGGTGTCAAGATGGTCGGATGGAACCGCGTGTGACCTTTTACTCCCGTCAGGGCTGCCATCTGTGCGACGAGGCTCGGGTGGTCCTCGAGAAGGTGGTCGGGGACGACTACACCGAGGTCGACATCGACGCCGACGAGGAACTGCGCGAGCGTTTCACGAACGAGGTGCCCGTGACGTATGTCGACGGGAAGCAGCACGACTTCTGGCGTGTCTCCGAGGAGCGGCTGAGGACAGCGCTCGCGCGCTCCCCAGAATAACTGTCGATCGGCCCATTACCCCGAACAACCCCCCTCTGACAACTCCGCAAACACGTGTGCTAGCCGACGCTCTGCGAGTTTGTTCTCGCGGTCACAAACTCCGTATGGTGGCTGAGCCGCAGGGCGATCCCGGGCTAAAAAGCCCCCGTCTGTGGCGCCGGCATTGAAAGAGCAGAGCGTGACGGCACGGAGCACGAATACGGGCGAGGGCAGCGGTGCCCAGGACCCCCACCGGGACATCCCCGAGGCGACTGTCGCCCGGCTTCCGGTCTACCTCCGGGCGCTGACCTCGCTCGCCGAGCGCAACATCGCCTCCTGCTCCTCCGAGGAGCTCGCGACGGCTGCCGGGGTGAACTCGGCCAAGCTGCGCAAGGACCTCTCCTACCTGGGCTCCTACGGCACCCGTGGGGTCGGCTACGACGTCGACTACCTGAGCTACCAGATCGCCCGCGAGATCGGCGTCACCCACGACTGGCCGGTCATCATCGTCGGTATCGGAAACCTGGGTCAGGCGCTCGCCAACTTCTCCGGCTTCAGTAGCCGCGGGTTCCGCACCGTCGCGCTCCTGGACGCGGCCGCGCCGATGCAGGGCCGGACGGTTGCCGGGCTCGAGGTGCGACCGTTCGCCGACCTGGCCGAGATCGTCGCGGCCGAGCAGGTCTCGATCGGAGTCATCTCGGTGCCGGCGACCGCTGCCCAGGACGTCGCCGACGCGATGGTCGCGGCCGGCATCAGCAGCATCCTCAACTTCGCGCCCGCCGTCCTGAACGTGCCGCCCGGCGTCGACGTACGCAAGGTCGATCTCTCCATCGAGCTGCAGATCCTCGCGTATCACGAGTCGCGCAAGGCTGCAGAAGCTGTGGAGACGGTGGACAATGGTTCCGAGGAAGGGATCACCGCATGAGTGTCCTTGTTGTCGGCATCTCACATAACTCTGCGCCGGTCTCGCTGCTCGAGGCGGCGGCGGTGGACGCGGACGGCCTGCAGAAGCTTCTCACCGACGTGGCTGGTTGTGAACACGTCAGCGAGGCAGCGGTCATCGCGACCTGCAACCGTCTCGAGATCTACACCGAGGTCGAGCGCTTCCACGGCTCCGTCGAGGAGCTCTCCCGCCGCATCATCGAGGGTGCCGGTCAGACGCTCGAGACGATGCTGCCGCACCTCTACGTCCACTACGACGACGGTGCCGTCTCCCACCTGTTCAAGGTGGCTGCCGGGCTCGACTCGATGGCTGTCGGCGAGGGCCAGATCCTCGGGCAGGCCCGCGCGGCCCTGCAGCTCGGTCAGGAGATGGGCACGGTCGGACCGGCGCTCAACAGCCTGTTCCAGCAGGCGCTGCGGGTCGGCAAGCGCTCGCGCGCGGAGACCGACATCGACCAGGCCGCCCCGTCGCTGGTCACCGCGTCGCTGGACCGCGCCGCGCGAGCCGTGGGTGACGTACGCGGCAAGCGGGTCGCCGTCGTCGGCGCCGGTGCGATGGCCGGGCTGGCCACCGCGACCGTCTCCCGGCTGGGGGCCGCCGACGTCGTCGTGGTCAACCGCACCACGGCCAACGCCGAGCGCCTCGCCAAGGAGTACTCCGCGCGTTCCGCCTCGCTCGACACGCTGGCCGACGAGGTCGCGGCCGCCGACATCGTGATCACCTGCGCAGGCGCCAGCGGGCTGCTCGTCCCGGCGGACATGGTCGGTGACCGCAGCAGCCGCCCGATCGCGCTGATCGACCTGGCCCTGCCCCACGACATCGACCCCGCCGCGGGGTCGCTCCCGGGGGCCACCCTGATCGACCTGGCCGCCCTCGCCGACGAGCTGCACGCCTCGCCCGCCGGCAAGGAGGTGCTGGCGGTCCGCGACATCGTCACCCAGGAGGTCGCGGCGTTCCTGAGCGCTCGTCGCCAGTCCGCCGTGACCCCGACGGTGGTCGCGCTGCGGACCATGGCCACCGGTGTCGTCGCCGCCGAGATGGAGCGCCTCGACAACAAGCTGCCCGGTCTCGACGAGGTGACTCGCGCCGAGGTCCTCCGGACCGTACGCCGCGTGGCCGACAAGCTGCTTCACGAACCGACCGTCCGGGTCAAGGAGCTCGCCAACGAGACCGGCGCGGTGTCGTACGCCGCTGCGCTCGCCGAGCTCTTCGCGCTCGACCCCGAGGCCGTCTCCGCGGTGACCCGGGCCGACGTCCCAGGAGACCACTCATGAGAACTCTTCGTCTCGGCACCCGCCGCTCCCAGCTCGCCGTCACCCAGTCGACCCTCGTCGCGGAGATGCTCCGCGCCCAGGGCCACATCGTCGAGCTGGTCGAGATCGTCTCCGACGGCGATCGCACCCAGGCGGCGAACACCCCGCTGACCAGCGCGAACTCGACGGGCGTCTTCGTCAGCGCGCTGCGCGACGCGCTCCACGCCAAGGAGATCGACCTCGCGGTCCACTCCCTCAAGGACCTGCCGACCTACCCCGAGGAAGGCATCGAGCTGGTCGCGATCCTGCCGCGCGAGGACCCGCGCGACGTGATCGTCGCCCGCGACGGCCTGACCCTCGGTGAGCTCCCGCCGGGCTCGCGGGTAGGCACCGGCTCGCCGCGACGCGTCGCCCAGATCAAGGCCCTCGGCCTCGGCCTGGAGCTGGGCGGCATCCGCGGCAACGTGGACACCCGCATCGGCAAGGTCCGCTCGGGCGAGTTCGACGCTGTCGTGCTCGCGCGTGCCGGCCTGGCCCGCATCGACCGGCTCGACGAGGTCACCGAGGTCCTCGACCCGATCCAGGTGCTGCCCGCTCCTGGTCAGGGGGCCTTGGCGGTCGAGTGCCGCGCAGGCGACGCCGATGCCGACGTACGCAAGATTCTGGCTTCCCTCGACGACTCGCCCACCCGAGCGGCTGTCGAGGCGGAACGCGCGGTGCTCGCCACCCTCGAAGGTGGCTGCGCCGCGCCCATCGGGACCCTCGCCGACGTGGTTGAGGGTGAGGAAGGACCAGAGCTGTGGGTGCGGGCAGTCGCGCTCTCACTCGATGGCTCGCTCTCGATCCGACTCTCCGCATCCGGGCCGCTCGACGACGCCGCAGGCGTCGGACGCCGGCTCGCCGAGGAGATGCTCGCCGAGGGTGCAGCAGACCTGACCGACGACCCCACCACTGACCCCGGCCAGGCTGTCATGGACACGGGCGGTTCCCCCCAGACCGCTCCCGAGCAGGACAAGGTGCACAACGCATGACCCGAGCAAAGACCACCGAGCAGACGGCCGAGCACAGCTCGGCCACCCCACTGGGCTGGGTGTCCTTCGTCGGCAGCGGTCCTGGTGACCCTGAGCTGCTGACGGTACGGGCGATCGACCTGTTGAAGCAGGCCGATGTTGTCGTGACCGAGGCCCCCGAGCACGCTTCGATGGTGCGCGGCGTTCTCGGCATCCCCGAGCCGGTCGAGCCGGCCGAGGGTGACGAGACCCCGGAACCGGTCGGACCCGAGTTCATCGACGGCGGGTTCGGCGTCGACGGCCAGCCCCTGGCCAACGCCGCCCGTGCCAAGGCCGTCGTCAAGCAGGCGAAGCTGGGCAAGCGCGTCGTGCGCCTGATGACCGGCGACCCCTTCCTCTACGCCTCCGGCCCCGAGGAGGCGCAGTCCTGCGCCAAGGCGGGCATCGGCTTCGAGATCGTCCCCGGCGTCTCGTCCGTGTCGGCCGTTCCGGCCTACGCCGGCATCCCGCTGACGACCAAGGACCACCAAGAGGTCGCGGTCGTCACCTGCAACGAGAAGATCGACTGGAGCCAGTACGCCGACAACCGCACCCTGGTTCTCCTCTCCGGTGTCGGCATGATCGGCGACATCGCCAAGGAGCTCGTTGCGGCGGGCCGCTCGGCCAAGACCCCGGTCGCGATCACCCGCGTCGGCACCACGACCGAGCAGTCGACGGTAGAGTCGACGCTGGAGAACATCGCCGTCGACGCTCGCGCCGCACGGATGGCGCCGCCGGCGATCGTGGTGATCGGCAAGGTGGTCAACTTGCGTGAGACGCTCTCGTGGTTCGAGACGAAGCCGCTGTTCGGCTGGCGCGTGCTGGTGCCCCGCACCAAGGAGCAGGCGCCTGCGCTGTCGCTGAAGCTGAAGGGCTTCGGTGCCGTGCCCGAGGAGGTGCCGACGATCTCCGTCGAGCCCCCGCGCAACCCGCAGCAGATGGACAAGGCCGTACGCGGCCTGGTCGAGGGCCGTTACAACTGGATCGCCTTCACCTCGATCAACGCGGTGCGCGCCGTACGCGAGAAGTTCGACGAGTACGGCCTGGACTGCCGCGCCTTCTCCGGTCTGAAGATCGCCGCCGTCGGCGAGAAGACCGGGCAGGCGCTCGAGGCCTGGGGCCTGCGCCCCGACCTGGTGCCGAACACCGACAACCAGTCGGCCGCCGGCCTGCTCGAGGTGTGGCCGGAGTACGACGAGGACCTCGACCCGATCAACCGGGTCTTCCTCCCGCGCGCCGACATCGCCACCGAGAACCTCATCGCCGGCCTGGTCGACCTCGGCTGGGAGTGCGACGACGTGACCGCCTACCGCACCGTCCGGGCGGCCCCGCCGCCCGCGCCGACCCGCGACGCGATCAAGACCGGAAAGTTCGACGCGGTGGTCTTCACCTCCTCGTCGACGGTCCGGAACCTGGTCGGCATCGCAGGCAAGCCGCACACCTCCACGGTGATCGCGGCGATCGGTCCGGCCACCGCCAAGACCGCCGAGGAGCACGGCCTGCGGGTCGACGTGATGTCGCCCGAGCCGTCGATCGAGGCGCTCACCGAGGCGCTCGCCGCCTTCGGTGCGGCGCGTCGTGCCTCGCTGGTCGAGCAGGGCCTGCCGGTCACCAAGCCGTCCGACCGGCGCCCCGCCTCGCGCCGCCGTTCGCGCACCTCCTGAACCGACCGTTCGACGGCAACAGCCGCGTGCTCCCGAGTGTGGGTGCACGCGGCTGTTGCATTACCGTGGAACGTACCCTTTTGCGATGGAGTGCAGATGAGCATCGAGAAGCCCGTGATCCGTCCCCGCCGGCTGCGCCGCACGCCGATCATGCGCCGGATGGTCGCGGAGACGGCCGTACGTCCCGCCAACCTGGTCCTGCCCGCGTTCGTGCGCGAGGGGATCGATGAGCCCGTCCCGATCTCGACCATGCCCGGCGTGGTCCAGCACAGCCGGGAGTCGCTGCGGAAGGCCGCCGCCGAGGCTGCGTCCGCCGGCATCGGCGGCATCATGCTCTTCGGCGTACCGGAGACGAAGGACGCGGTCGGCTCGGGCGCGCTGGACCCCGACGGCATCCTCAACGTGGCCATCGCCGACGTCGTCTCCGAGGTCGGCGACGCGCTCACCGTGATGAGCGACCTGTGCCTGGACGAGTTCACCGACCACGGCCACTGCGGTGTGCTCGCCGAGGACGGCTCCGTCGACAACGACGCCACTCTCGAGATCTACGCCCAGATGGCGATCGCCCACGCCGAGGCCGGCGTCCACATGGTCGGCCCGTCCGGGATGATGGACGGCCAGGTCGCGGTGACCCGCGACGCCCTCGACGGCGCGGGCCACACCGATGTCTCGATCCTCGCCTACTCCGCGAAGTACGCCTCGGCCTTCTACGGCCCGTTCCGCGAGGCCGTCGACTCCGCGCTCAAGGGCGACCGGCGGACCTATCAGCAGGATCCAGCCAACGCGCTGGAGGGCGTCCGCGAGGCGCTCCTTGACGTCGCTGAGGGTGCCGATATCGTGATGGTCAAGCCCGGGCTCCCGTATCTCGACGTCCTGCAGCGAGTGCGTGAGTCTGTCGATGTTCCGGTGGCTGCCTACAACATCTCAGGGGAGTACTCGATGTTGGAAGCCGCCGCCACGAACGGCTGGATCGACCGCGAACCGGCGATCCTGGAGACACTCACCGCCTTCAAGAGGGCGGGTGCGGACGTCATTCTGACCTACTGGGCCACCGAAGCAGCTGGCTGGCTGCGAGGCTGACGTTCTCGCTTGATCAGCCGAGCACCTCTGTGACGTGGAACATATCCTGAGAGTAGACTCGAGCCTGTGACCAATCGAGAGTTGGGCAGCACAAAGCGCACCGGTCGGCCGCGCAACAGTGGACGGAATTCGGCGAACCCGCGGGAAGAGATTCTCAAAGAGGCATCCCGCCTCTTCACCGCTCAAGGGGTCGCGGCGACGACGATCAGCCAGATCGCCGAGTGCGTCGGACTGCGCCAGTCCTCGATGTACTACTACTACAAATCCAAGGAAGAGATCCTCTCCGCCTTGATGGAGAAGAACCGCGAGTCGCTCACGCTCGCGGAGAAGCTCCTTGAAGAGGCCGGCCCGGCGGCTCCGCGGCTCTACGCCTTCCTCTACACCGACGTCCGCCAGCTGTGCACCGCTCCGCTCGACTTCTACGAGCTGGAGGTGGCCGCCCTGGCGCAGCCGCAGGTCTTCGCGGGCTTCGAGGAGGACGGTGACAAGCTGCGTGACGCGGCTGCCCAGCTCCTCGAGCAGGGCGTCGCCAGCGGTGAGCTGCGTCAGACCGACCCCGCCGCCACCGCGCTGATGCTGCTCTCGCTCAACGAAGGCGCCCAGCACCGGCTCTGGCACGGCCGGCGCGACGACGAGAAGGCCCCGGCTAGCCCCGACGCGCTGGCCGAGTCGGTCGCCGACTACCACCTCAGCTCCCTGCTGGCCGACGCATCCTCCCTGGATGCGGTCCGCGAGCTCGGGCGTGCCTTCGTCACCGAGTACGAGGACGACGAGCCCGCCGCCTGACTGTCGCGAACCCGTTGTGGCTGCCCGCGCGGGGTGTAACACGTCGTTCGTAGGACTACTCGCCCTATTGGAGCGACCGGATAGTCCTACGAACGACGTGTTACATGCGTGGCTGGGCGCCGATCAGCGCTCCAGACACGACGAAGGGCCCCGCCGGATGGCGGGGCCCTTCGTCTTATCGGATCAGTTGCCGGTGAGGGCTCCGAACAGGCCGCCGAGGATGCCCTTGAGGATCAGCGTGAGTAGGTTGCCGACGGTCGCGTTGACCTGCTCGAGTGTCTTGCCGGCCATGGCATTGACGCACTGGGTCAAGGCCTGGCCCGACTGGTTCGCGCTCAGGAGCGGGTACTTCGCCAGCTCACGCTGGCACGCGGCAAGAATCTGAGCGGGCGTAGCGACGACCGTCTCGACCGTCTCCTTGAGCGGCTCGGTCACCGTCTCCGCAGGCCCGCCGGTGCTGCCGCCGTCGTCACCGCCGCCCCCGGTGCCACCACCAGTGCTCCCGCCGGGAGTCTCCCCGGAAGGGGCCTCGCTGGAGGGGCCGGAGGGAGACTGCGAGGAGCCGCCGCGCGGGCCGGCCTGCTGGCCGCCTGCCCGGAGCTCGCGGTCCTTCTGCTTCGAAGACTTGGGAGCCTCCATCCGCGGGATCGCGTAGTCGACCGGGACCGTGCTGTTCGGGATGGAGGTGAAGTCGCCGGAGCGGTAGGCCTCGGCGACACCGAGCACGGTCGTGACGTACGACTGGCTGTGGTTGTAGCGGAAGACCGCTGCTCGCGCGCCCTGGTCGGTGGAGAGGTCGTCGTTGCCGGAGCAGAGGTAGACGGCGGAGGCGAGGGCGGCGTCGTTGATGTCCTGGGGGTTGCGCTTGCCGTCGCCGTCGGCGTCCACGCCGACCATCGCCCAGGTGGAGGGGATGAACTGCATCGGGCCGACCGCGCGGTCGTAGCTGGTGTCGCCGTCGTACTGCCCGCCGTCGGTGTCGGTGATCTGGGAGACGTTGCCCTTGCCGTTGAGCGGCACCCCGTAGATGCCGGGCGTGGAGACGCCCTCGGCACTGAGACGGTTGTCGTTGGCGCGCCCGTGGTTGGACTCGACCCGCCCGATCGCGGCGATCAGCGGCCAGTCGATCTTGCAGGCGGCGTCCGCGGCGTTGATGACTGTGGCCGCACGCTGATAGGCGGCGAGCGCGGCGGACGGGATCCCGGCGGCGCTGGCCGTCCCGGGCAGCGACTTGCCGCCCTCGTTGGTCGAGGCCGAGACGCTGGCCGGCGCCTCGATCGCCTCGGCCGGGACCGATGTCCCGTCGGGCAGGCTGAACGCGTCGTCGTATCTGGGCCCTGATGCGGTGGCACTCGACTGCGTCAGACCGGTGACGTTGACCGTCCAGGCCGCGCTCAGCAGCGCGAGCGGAACGAGCGCGGTCGCCTTCTGAAGGCGGCTGTAGCGCGAAGCGGACATCGAATCTCCCCTGGTGATCACCGCACTGAAATCGTACGGAGGTCGTGCTCCCTCATGCAACGTTCAAACGAACCGTCTCACGTCAAAGTTACGCGCGTCACGTTTTACGTGAACATAGCGTTCCACTAAACGAGACGCCTGTGAGACGGATGAAAGCTCCAGTTCATGACGCCGAACCCGGATCCGAAACATTCTGGTCCCAATATGTGGGTCAACTGACCAGGACGATTGACCGAACAGGCGAAAAGGGTAATCCTCATCACACCGCCTGGCCACGGGAGAGCCTGGCGGCAACCCGGCGAGAGGACCCGACCCGATGCGCCACCAACGTTCGAGTACGACGTGCGCCAGCCTGCTGGTCGCCGCCCTTGTCGCCGCCGTGCTGGTGCTCGGGCCATCACCCGGGCCGGGACTGAGCATCGCGAGCGCCGCCCCCGAGTCGACGTACCTCGTCGGCCGTGGCATCGCGGACGTCACCGGCGAGCCGGGGGAGAACGGCATGATGGGATACGCCGACCTCGCCCAGAGCACCACCGGCATCCACATGCGTCAGCGCGCCCGCGCCTTCGTGATCGCCGACGCGGCGAGCGGTGAGCGCGTGGTCCACGTGGTGGCCGACGTCGGGATGATCTTCCAGGGCGTACGCGACGCCGTCCTGACCAAGCTCGAACAGCGGTACGGCGACCGTTACAGCGAGCGCAACGTCATGCTCACGGCGACCCACACCCACGCAGGGCCGGGTGGGTTCTCGCACCACAACCTCTACAACCTCACGACGCTCGGCTATCACGAGAAGACGTTCCGAGCGGTCGTCGACGGCATCGTGTCCTCGATCGGACGGGCCGACGCCGACCTCGCGCCCGCCGACCTCAGCCTGTCGACCCGCCAGCTCACCAACGCCAACGTCAACCGCTCCAAGCAGGCGTTCGACCGAAACCCGGAGTCCGACAAGGCGTACTTCCCCAACGGCAGCGACACCCGGAGCACCACGCTCCAGGTACGGCGGGAGGCCCCTGACGGGTCGACCAGCCTCGACGGGGTCATCAACTGGTTCCCGGTGCACGCCACCAGCATGTCGACCGGCAACACGCTGATCAGCCCCGACAACAAGGGCTACGCGGAGTACGTCTGGGAGCGGCAGGTGCGCGGCGTCGACTACATCGACGACACCGCCCCCGACTTCGTGGCGTCGTTCGCGCAGTCCAACGCCGGCGACATGTCGCCCAACCTCAACCTGCAGCCGACCGACGGCCCGACCAAGGACGAGTTCGAGAACACCCGCATCATCGGCACTCGGATGTTCGACGCGGCCCGCGACGGGCTCGAGTCCGACAAGCGGTCGCTCGAGGGCGGCATCGACTCGCGCATGGTGTACGTCGACTTCTCCAAGGTCGCCGTACGGCCGGAGTTCACCCCCGACGGCAAGCCGCACAACACCTGCTCGGCTGCGCTCGGCGCCTCCTTCGCCGCCGGCAGCACCGAGGACGGCGGCGGCGGACTGCCGATCTTCAAGGAGGGCAAGGACGGCGGCAACCCGCTGGTCGGGCTGATCTCCGGAGCGCTCTACACCGGTTCGCCCGCGCTCAAGGCCTGTCAGTCGCCGAAGGAGGTGCTGCTGCCCGTGGGTGACCTCGACCTGGTGCAGCAGAAGCTCCCCGTGCAGCTGATGCGGATCGGCGACTTCTACCTGGTCGGGATCCCGGCCGAGGTGACCGTGGTGGCGGGTCTGCGGATCCGGCAGGCGGTGGCCGAGGCGGTCGGCACGGACCTGGACAACGTGCTCGTGCAGGGCTACGCCAACGCCTACGCGCACTATCTGACCACGCCCGAGGAGTACGACTCCAAGGAGTACGAAGGCGCCAGCACCCTCTTCGGCCGCTACGAGCAGCCGGCGTTCGCGCAGGTCGCCTCCGACCTGGGCTCGGCGATGGACGACGGGGTCGACGTACCGCTGGGGGAGAAGGAGGGCGACCGCAGCGTGTGGCAGCTGCCGTCGCCGAGTGGCGCCGTGCTGATGGATGCGCCGCAGATCGGCCACCGCTTCGGCGACGTCCTGACCGCGCCTGCCCCGACGTACCGCCCTGGCCAGCAGGCCAGCGTCGTCTTCGCCGGCGCGCATCCCAACAACGGCCTGCACCACGGCGGCAGCTACCTCGCCGTCGAGCGCAAGGTGGGTGCGACCTGGCAGCGGGTCGCCGACGACGGTGACTGGTCGACGAAGTTCCGCTGGGCGCGCGACGGCATCGCGGCCTCCAAGGTGACGATCACGTGGGACGTCCCGCCTGGCACCGCGTCAGGGAGCTACCGCATCCGCTACTTCGGCGATGCGCGCAACCTGCTCGGGACGGTCTCGTCGTTCACCGGCACCTCGCCCGTCTTCGGGGTCAGCTCGTGAGCCGGGTCGCGGCTCGGCTGGTGGGTGTCGCTCTGCTGGCGGCGTCGGGGCTCGCGCTCCCGGGGACCGCCGCAGCCGCGCCCGAAGCGGCGGCCACCACGCCGCGAGTGCGAGTGCTCACGCACAACGTCCAGATGTTGCCGGCGATCTTCGGCGGCAAGGCCAACGCCACCCGGGCCGAGCTGATCGCGAAGGCCGACTACGTGAAGGGCTACGACGTGGTGGTCTTCGACGAGGCCTTCGACAACGGTCCCTCGGAGACCCTCAAGAGCCGGCTCGCAGCGCAGTATCCCCACCAGACGCCGGTGCTCGGGCGCTCGAGGTCGGGCTGGGACGAGACCCTCGGCGCGTACTCCTGGCTGACCCCCGAGGACGGCGGCGTGACGATCCTGAGCAAGTGGCCGATCACCCACAGGATCCAGTACGTCTACAGCGGCGGCTGCGGCGCCGACGCGCTGTCCAACAAGGGCTTCGTCTACGTGCAGCTCGATGTCGACGGCACTCCTGTCCACGTCGTCGGCACCCACGTCCAGGCGGAGGACCCGCTCTGCTTCGGCGACGGCGCGGCCGTACGCGCCGAGCAGTTCGCGGAGATCGACGAGTTCCTGGACGGCCTGGCGATCCCGGCAGACGAGCAGGTCATCGTGGCCGGCGACCTCAACGTCGACAGAGCCTCGCCCGAGTACGCCGACCTACTCGCGGCCACCGACACCGTCGCCCCGACGGCGTACGCAGGACACCCGTTCAGCTGGGACCCGACGACGAACCCGCTCGCCACGGGCGGGCAGGAGCACCTCGACTACGTGCTGCATCGCCGCGGCCACGTACGCCCGCGGGTGTGGACCAACACGGTGCTCACGCCCACGTCGCCGCCCTGGGAGCACGCCGGAACGGCCTACACCGACTACTCCGACCACTATCCCGTCGCAGGCGGCTGAGGAGCTCCGATGACCGTCACGTCGAACCCGCTGGCCGCCGAGCGAGCGGCGGTCGCCGACGCCTGTCGGGCGTTGGCGGCCGAGGGGCTCGTCATCGGTACGGCGGGCAACGTCAGTGTCCGCTCCGGTGACCTGGTCGCGATCACCGCGACCGGGGCGTCGTTCGCCACGATGACCGCGGACCAGGTGACCGTCCTCGACCTCGACGGGCAGGTCGTCGCGGGTGAGCTCGCGCCGACCTCCGAGGTCGACCTGCACCTCGGGCTCTACCGCCGCCGCGAGACGGGCGCGATAGTTCACACCCACGCTCCGATGGCCACTGCGCTGTCGTGCGTCCTGACCGAGCTGCCGTGCGTCCACTACGGCCTGCTGGCGCTCGGCGGCACGGTCCGGGTGGCGCCGTACGCCACCTTCGGCACGCCGGAGCTCGCCGAGCTGGTCATCGAGGCACTCGAGGGCCGCGGCGGCGCGCTCATGGCCAACCACGGCGCGATCACCCATGCGGCCGACCTGGCCAAGGCGGTCGAGCTGGCCCTGCTCCTGGAGTGGGGATGCACCGTCTACTGGCGAGCCGCCGCCATCGGCACCCCGCGCGTCCTCGACGAAGACCAACAGGTCGCGGTGATCCACGCCGCCCTGACCCGCGGCTACGGCACCACCCGCCCCTCATCACAGGAGAACTCGTGACCACTTCCCCCACCGTCGTCACCCTCGGCGCACACGTGCTCGACACCCTGGTACGCCACGTCGAGGCGATCCCCGAAGGACAGGACGGCCAGCTGGTCGACGAGATCCGGGTCACCGCGGCCGGCCCCGCCGGGGGCACCGCGCTGGTGCTCGCCAAGCTCGGCGCGACCGTCGTCAGCGCGGGCGCCATCGGGACCGACGCGGTCGGCGACCAGCTGCTCTCGCTGCTGCAGCGCGACGGCGTGGACACCGAGCATCTGGTACGCCGCGAGGACCACCAGACCTCCGCGAGCGTGCTCCCGATCCGCCCCGACGGGTCGCGGCCGGCGTTCCACGTGATCGGCGCCAACGGCGCCTACGGTCCCGACGACGCTCCGCTGGACGTGATCGCCGCGGCGGACCACCTGCACCTCGGCGGTCCGGAGTTCATGGGCGGCGACGCGGCGGCGAAGATCCTCGCCCACGCGCGCGACAACGGCGTGACCACCTCGCTCGACTCCCTCGCGCCCGGCGACCCGGGCATGTTCGAGTGGATCGCGGCCGCGTTCCCCTATGTCGACCACCTGCTGGTCAACGACGAGCAGGCGCTCGGCTGGACCGGGGCCGCCGACCTGGAGGTGGCCTGCCGCAAGCTGGTCGAGGCCGGCGCCGGCTGCGTGGCCGTGACTGCCGGCGCCCAGGGCGCGGTCGTGGTGACTGCAGACGAGACCGTTCGGGTGCCGGCGTACGACATCGAGGTGGTCGACACCACCGGCTGCGGTGACGCGTTCTCGGCGGGCTACATCCGGGGTCTCGCGCTGGGCCGGACGCCCACCGAGGCGGCCGAGCTGGGCTGCGCGACCGCCGCCCAGGTCGCCGGCGGCCTCGGGTCCGACTTCGGCAGCTTCGACCTCGCCTCGGTCGAGAGCTTCGCCGCCAGTGCCGCGCTCAAGGAGGTCTGAGGAGTGCCGCGGACAGCTCGGGTCGACGTGGCGATCGTCGGCGCCGGCCTGGCCGGGCTGACCGCCGCCCGTGCTCTGGTGGCCGCGGGACGCAGCGTCGTCGTGCTCGAGGCGCGCGACCGGGTGGGCGGCCGCACCCTCAACCACGACCTCGGCGACGGCCAGGTCGTGGAGGCCGGCGGCCAGTTCGTCGGACCGACCCAGAACCACATTCTCGGGCTGGCCGCTGAGCTGGACGTCAAGACCTTCCCGGCGTACACCGAGGGTGAGGCGGTCTACGTCCGCGGCGGCCGCGCCAAGCGCTACGCCGGCGACGTACCCCCGGACCCGACGGCCCTGGCGGATGTCGCGGTCACCCTGGCGCGTATCGACCGGCTCGCCCGGCGCATTCCGTTGGGCGAGCCGTGGCAGGCACGCAACGCCGCACGGCTGGACGCGGTCACCTTCGACTCGTGGATCCGCGACACCACGGTCAGCGCCGCCGGCGTCGACCTGGTCAACATCTTCTTCGGCTCGGCCTACGGCGGCACCGCGGCGGATGCCTCGGCTCTGTTCAGCCTCCACTACGTCGCGGGCATGGGCGATGAGGACAACCCCGGCTCGATCGCCCGTGGGATCGGGGTGGAGGGCGGAGCCCAGCAGGATCGTTTCGTCGGCGGCTCGCAGGGGGTCTCGCTGGCGATGGCCGAACAGCTCGGCGACCGGGTGGTGCCGAACGCCCCGGTGCGCGCGATCGAGCAGAACGGCCGCACCGTGAAGCTGCGTACCGACGCGGGCGTGTGGCAGGCCGGGCACGCGATCGTCGCCGTCCCGCCCCCGCTCGCTGGCAAGATCTCGTGGTCGCCGTTGCTGCCGGCGCCGCAGGCGGCTCTCTTCGACCGGATGCCGATGGGCAACCTGATGAAGTGCGAGGCGGTGTACGACGAGCCGTTCTGGCGCGCGGAAGGTCTCTCCGGCCAGGCCACGTTCCGCTCGCCCGACTCGGCGATCTGCTCGATGTTCGACAACACCCCGCCGAGCGGCGGACCCGGAGTGCTGATGGGGTTCCTCGGCGGCCGTGCCTGGCGGGCGCTGGCCCACCGGCCGCCCCGCGAGCGCCGGGCCGCCGTGCTGCGTACCTTCGCGCGGGCGGTCGGCCGGGAGGCGCTGCGGCCGCGCGACTACTTCGAGCAGGACTGGTCGAGCGAGGAGTGGACCCGGGGCGGGCCGACCTCGGTCCTCGCCCCCGGCGTCCTCACCGCCCTCGGCGAGTGGCGGGACCGGCCCTTCGGGCTCGTGCACTGGGCCGGCGCGGAGCACGCCGACTACTGGAACGGCTACATGGACGGCGCCGTCCGCTCCGGCCGCGACGCCGCGGCTGCCGTGATCGACGTACTGGAAGGAAATGAGAGATGAGCATGACCGAGCTGAGCGAGACCGCTGTGCTGGCCGTCCCTGTGGACCGGGTCTGGCAGGTGGTGTCGGCGACGAACCGGTACGCCGAGTGGGTGGACGGCGTCTACGAGGTGACCGACCATCACGGCGAGGCCGAGGTCGGCCGCACCTACGCCGAACGCAACCGCACCATCGGACCGCTGTCCACGCGGTCGACCTGGACGGTCAGGGAGATCGAGCCGCTGACGACCCGCATCGACACCGGGGAGGGCTTCGCCCCGCTGCACGAGATGACCAACGTCTTCCGGTTCCGGCCGGTCGCTGTCGACGGTGTCGACGGTGCCGGCACCGAGATGACATACGCCGTCCGCTACCGCGTCGGTCTCGGCCCGCTCGGTGCGGTGATCGACAAGGTCACCCAGCCCGGGCTGCGGAAGGCGTTCCAGCAGTCGATGCGCAACCTGGAGGACCTGATCGTCGCCGAAGGTCAGTGATGGGTCGGCGCGCTCTGGTGCAAGGTGTGGCCGAGGACCCGGTCGACGTACGGGTTGGCGAAGACGCCGGTCGGGTCAAGGTCGTCGCGTAGCGCGGTGAAGTCGCCGAACCGCGGGTATCGCTCGGCGAGGTCGGCCGCGGTGAGCCGGTGCATCTTGCCCCAGTGCGGACGCCCGTCGGCAGCGCCGAGGATGTCCTCACAGACGGAGAACCAGCGCTCGTGGGGCATCCGGTGGTACTGGTGGAAGGCGACATAGGCGACGTCGCGGTCGTACGCCGGCGAGAGCCAGATGTCGTCGCTCTTCACGAAGCGGACCTCGAGCGGGAACGACACCTTCTCGTCATGGGTGTCGACCCAGTGCCGGAGCTCGCGGAGCACGGCTGCGATCGCGGCCCGCGGGACGGCGTACTCACCCTCGCGGAAACGTACGTCGCGGTGGGACGCGAACACGTTCGGGGCCAGGTCGGTGAAATCCCGGGACGACACCGCGCGGGTCACGAACCGGGTGATCCCCGGCACCAGACCAGGGAAGCGGGTGCCGACGCGCAGTAGCGCCTCGAAGCCGATGTTGGTGACGATCTTGTCGTCGAGGGTCCTGGCGAGCGTGCTCATCGGGTTGAGCTCGGCGTCGGCCGGCAGCCGCTGGAACCGGCGCGTCAGCGCGGTGGTGGTGTGCGGGAACCAGAAGAACTCGAAGTGGTCGTTGCCAGCCACCAGCTCGTCGAGCCCGTCGAGCGTCTCGTCGAGCGGCATCGGAGCGTCGACCGCGCGTAGCGCGTAGAGCGGCACGCACTGGAGCGTCACCTTGGTGATCACGCCGAGCGCTCCGATCGAGACCCGCGCGGCCTCGAAGAGCTCCGGCCGCTCCTCGCGCGAGCACGTCACGACCGACCCGTCGGCCAGCACCAGCTCGAGTGCGCGGATCTGGTTGGAGATGCTCCGGAACCTCTCGCCGCTGCCGTGGGTGCCGGTCGACACCGCGCCGGCGACCGTCTGCCGGTCGATGTCGCCGAGGATCTCCATCGCCAGCCCGTGCTGGGCGAGCATCGGGTTGAGCCGGTGCAGCGGGAGTCCGGCCCCGACGGTGACCAAGCCCGAGGCCGCGTCGACGGCGAGTACGCCGTCCAGCCGGTCCGGCCGGAGCTGCAGGCCGGGCGCGACAGCAGCGCCGGTGAAGGAGTGCCCGGATCCGATCGCGCGCACGGTCAGGCCGTCGGCGACGGCGGTCTTCACTGCGGCCGCGACCTCATCGGTCGTCGCGGGCGTGGCCACGCGTGCCGGGGTCACCTCTTCGGTACCGGCCCAGTTGCGCCATCGAGTGCTCATGGCTGGATCCCTTCTGTGGGCAGTCGGGCCTCAGGATGACCCAGGTCACACCAAAGGTCAATAGTCTTGGACACTTGACCTAGTCCGTCGAGCGGTCCATTCTCGATGAATGCTGGATCTCACTGTCCCGACGCGGGCGCGCACCTCCTTCGAAGACCTCGAAGCCGCCACCGCCGACCTCCCCACGCCGTACGCCGTGGTGGACGTGGCCGCACTGCGCACCAACGCAGCCGACCTGGTGCGCCGTGCCGGCGGCAAGCCGATCCGTGTCGCGAGCAAGTCGGTGCGCTGCCGTGCCCTGCTCCGGAGCACGCTGGCGATGCCGGGCTTCCAGGGTGTGCTCGCCTACACCCTGCCCGAGGCTCTCTGGCTGGCGCGTGAGATCGAGGACGTCGTGGTCGGCTACCCGACCGCCGACACGGCCGCCATCCAGCGGCTCGCCGACGACGACCTCCTGGCCTCTCGGGTCACCCTGATGATCGACAGCGTCGAGCATCTGGAGCTGATCGCCGCCGCGGCCGGCGCCAGCGGTCCGCGGATCCGGATCTGCATCGAGCTCGACGCCTCGCTCCGCCTGGTCTCCGGCCGAGTGCACCTCGGCGCCCGGCGCTCGCCCGTGCACGCGCCCGAGCAGGCGGGCGCGCTCGCCCGGGCCGTCGTGGCGCACCCGCGCTGCGAGCTGGTCGGCGTGATGGCGTACGAGGGCCAGATCGCGGGGATGGGCGACAACCAGCCGGGCCTGTCCAAGCACGTCGTCCGTGCGCTGCAGCGGAGGTCCGTCGACGAGCTGGCCGAACGACGGGCCGCCGCCGTGGCCGCTGTGCGACGCGTGGCGCCGCTGGAGTTCGTCAACGGCGGCGGCACCGGCAGCATCGAGACGACTGTCGCCGAGGACGCCGTGACCGAGGTGGCCGCCGGGTCCGGACTGCTCGCTCCGCACCAGTTCGACCACTACACCCGCTTCCGTCCCCAGCCTGCGGCGTACTTCGTCCTGTCGGTCGTACGCCGCCCCTCACCGCGCCACGCGACGGTGCTCGGCGGTGGCTGGATCGCTTCCGGCGCGGCCGGGAAGGACCGGCTCCCGATCCCGGTGTGGCCGCGCGGCCTCGGCCTGGTGTCGTCCGAGGGAGCGGGCGAGGTGCAGACGCCGCTGACCGGTGCCGCGGCCGCCCGTCTCGGGATCGGCGACCGGGTGTGGTTCCGGCACACCAAGGCTGGCGAGCTCTGCGAACACGTCGATGAGCTGGTGCTCGTCGACGGCGGCAGCGTCGTCGACGCCGTCCCGACCTACCGAGGAGAAGGAAAGACGTTCCTGTGACCACGACCGCCACCCCCGCGCCGCCACGTGCGGCCCGCCGGGCCTGTTTCGCGGCCTTCGGGATCCAGGGCTTCACCTTCGCTTCCCTGATCACCCGGCTGCCCACGATCAAGGCCGAGCACGACCTGAGCGACTACCAGGTTCTCCTGCTGCTGGGCGGGGTGGCGATCGCGTCGGTCGTCGGCAGCGTCATCACCGGGTACGCCGCCGCGCGCTTCGGCAGCGCCAGGGTCCTCAGGGTCGCGCTCGTCGGCGCGTCGGTGGCGACGCTGCTGGTCTCGCTCCCCGACAGTGTCGCGGGCCTGGTCGTCGCGGTGTGTGCCTACGGGCTCTTCGTCGGTCAGATCGATGCGGCGATGAACATGCAGGGCGTCGGCATCGAGGACCGCTACGGCCGCAGCATCATGGTCGGCTTCCACGGCATGTGGAGCCTCGGCGCGGTCATCGGCGGCGGCTATGCGGCGCTGACCCTGGAGCTGGGCTGGTCGCTCCTGCTGTCGTTCGCGATCGTCTGCGCGGTCGGGCTCGCGCTCAACGCCGCGCTGCTGGGCGACCTGCTGGTGGTCGACCCCATCGACGGCCATGTCGACGCCGGTGACCACCCGCCGCACGCACCGCAGGTGCCGTGGCTGCCGGTCCTGCTGCTCGCCGTACCCACCTTCGTGATGTGGTTCCTCGACTCGTCGATCTCGGCCTGGGGTGGCATCTACCTGGTCGACGGCCTGTCGTCGACGCAGAGCGCGGCGGCCCTGGCGTTCACGGCATACCAGGCGGTGCTGCTGGTCACCCGGCTGTTCGGCGACAAGGTCGTACGCCGCATCGGGCCGGTGCGGACCGTGCGCATCAGCGGGCTCGTCGCGATCGTCTCGATGGCGCTCGTCGTCGCCGCGCCGTCGGTCTGGGTCGCGGTCGCGGGCTTCGGTCTCCTCGGCGCCGGACTGGCGATGATCCCGCCGCTGTCGTTCGTCGCGGCGGGCCACCTCGACGCCGACGGTGGCGGTCAGGCCGTCGCCCGGGTCAATGTGTCCAACTACGTCGGCTACCTCGTGGCCGCCGTCGCCATCGCCACCGTCGCCGAACAGGTCAGCCACCGCGCGATGTTCGTGCTGCCGCTGCTGCTGAGCCCGGTCCTGTTGCTGATGGCGTCCCGATTCGCCCCCGATGAACGTCGGTCAGTCCGCCGAGCCGGGTGAGCGCGGGGCGAGGAGAGGTAGCGCTTCGAGCAGGATGTCGAAGGCTCCGAGCACGTTCGCGTCCGGGTCGAGCAGGTGCTGCAGCTGCAGGCCGTCCATGGCCGCCATCACCAGGCGCGCGACGCCCTCCAGGTCCGTAGCGGGTGCCGCGTCCGGCTCGAGCTCGTCCGGTGCGGCCTCGGTCAGCGCTGCGGTGAACTCGGCGGCGGTACGCCGGTAGCGGGCGACGGTGAAGTCGTGGGCCGGGTGGCCGGGCACGATCGACTCTGCGGTGACGGTGGTGAACAGCTGGGTCAGCCCGCGGTCGGCGATGGCCCGCTCGAACATGCTCCGCGCGACCTCGGCCTGCTCGTCCCAGGTCGCGCCGGTGTCCGCCTGCTGGCGCGAGGCCTGGTCACGCTCCTCCAGCACCGCCATCAGCAGGCCCGTCTTCGAGCCGAAGTGATGCAGCACCCCGGCCTGGCTCATGCCGGCCAGGTCCGCGATCTCACGCAGCGACGCTCCGTGGCTGCCGCGGCGCCCGAACACGTCCTGAGCCACGTCGAGGATCCGGCGCCGCTGCTCGGCGGACTTGGCGTACGGGCCACGGGCTCGGCTGGACATGCTCGCAGTCTAGGTGGCCCGAACGAAAACCTAGCGTCCATTCGGTATTCGCGTTATCGTCAGGCCATGACCCGGCCGCTGCCCCGATTCCCCGCTGGCTTCGAGTGGGGTGTCGGCGCCTCGGCGTACCAGACCGAGGGCGCGCTCGACGCTGACGGGCGGGGGCGGTCCACGTGGGACGTTTTCTGTGAGCATCCCGGGCGGATCGCCGACGGGTCGACGCCGGCGACCAGCGCCGGCTTCTATGACCGCTACCCCGAGGACATCGCGCTGGTCCGCGACCTCGGCGCCGACGTCTACCGATTCTCGATCGCCTGGCCGCGGATCCTGCCGACCGGGTCGGGCGAGGTCAACGCGAAGGGCCTGGACTTCTACGACCGGGTCGTCGACGAGATGCTGGCGGCCGGTCTGAAGCCGGCGCCGACGCTCTACCACTGGGACACCCCGCTGCCGATCGAGGAGGCCGGCGGCTGGATGAACCGAGACACCGCGCTCCGCTTCGGTGAGTACGCCGCGGTCGTGGCCGAGCGGCTGGCCGACCGTGCGGCGTACTGGATCCCGCTCAACGAGCCGGTGGTGCTCTCGCTGCTCGGCTACGCGATCGGCGGCTACGCCCCCGGGCAGGAGCTGCTCTTCGAGTCGCTGCCGACCGTCCACCACCAGCTGCTCGCCCACGGGCTCAGCGTCCAGGCGATCCGTGCGGCCGGCGGCCGCAGCATCGGGACCGCCAACCCGCACGCACCGACCTGGCCCGGCTCCGACAGCCCGGAGGACCTCGCCGCCGCTGCGTTCAGCGCCGACCTCACCGACTGGATCTGGGGCGACCCGATCCTCCTCGGCCGCTACCCTGAGGGGTATGCCGAGGGGATGCCCGGTCCGGTCGCCGAAGACCTCGAGGTCATCTCGACCCCGCTCGACTTCTACGGCGTCAACTACTACAGCCCGCAGCGAGTTGCCGCCCCGACCGGTGAGCCGTCGTTGATCCAGGAGCACGAGATCCCGGCGGAGATGCCGTTCCGGGCGGTCGAGGTCGACGGACCCAAGACCGGGCTCGGCGGCGAGATCAACCCCGACGGCCTGCGCGAGATCCTGCTGACCCTGACCGAGCGCTACGGCGAGAGCCTGCCGCCACTGATCGTCACCGAGAACGGCACCTCGCAGCCCGGCACTGAGGAACCCGGTCCCGACGGCAGGATCCACGACGACGGCCGGATCGACTACCTCGACGCGCATGTGCGCGCCGTACACCAGGCGATCGAGGAGGGCGCGGACGTCCGTGGCTACTGGGTCTGGTCGCCTACCGACAACTTCGAGTGGACGTATGGCTTCACCCAGCGCTTCGGCCTCGTGCACATCGACTACGACACCCTGGTGCGGACGCCGAAGGACTCCTACTCCTGGTATCAGCAGCTGATCGGCGCCCAACGTGACCAGCTCTGAGCTCACTCGGTCGGCGCTGGACGAGCCGGCCAAGCCCGCCCCCAAATCATGGGTGGCCGCGATCTCGCTGGCCAACGTCGGTCTGTTCACCGCATGGTTCGGCCCGATCCTGACCCTGCTCGGGATGCAGGCGGAGCGGTTCGCCGGTGACGACAAGGAGGCCGCGCTCGCCTGGGTCGTCGGCATCGGCGCGCTCTGCTCGACGGTGGCCAACCCGGTCTTCGGCGCGCTCTCGGACCGGACCACGTCGCGCTACGGCCGTCGACTGCCGTGGACGGTCCTCGGCATCTGTGGAGGTGTGGCCAGCCTGGTGCTGCTGGCCTTCGCGCCGAACCTCGTCGTGGTGACCATCGGCTGGTGCCTGGCCCAGATCGCCCTCAACGCGAACTTCGCGGCGATCACCGCCGCCGTACCCGACCATGCGCCGCACCAGCAGCGCGGCACCATCGGCGGCTTCCTCGGCCTCGCCCAGACCGTCGGCGCCGTCGTCGGCGCCGGGCTCGCGGCGGCTGCGGGCGGGATCGTCGGTGGCTACCTCGCGTGCGCGGTCTTCCTGGTCATCGCGAGTGCGCCGTACGTCGCGATGCGCCGCGACCTGGTCCTCGACCCCGCCGACCGGCCATCGTTCTCGTGGGGAACGTTCCTCCGTGGCTTCTGGATCAGCCCTCGTATGCACCCCGACTTCGCCTGGGCGTGGCTCACCCGCTTCCTGATGAACCTCGGGTTCTCGATCGGGCTGGTCTACCTGCTCTTCTACCTCGACGACGCGGTTCAGCACGAGAACCCCGAAGCCGGCGTCTTCCTGCTCTCGGCGGTCAACTCCCTCGCTCTCCTGGTCACGGTCGTTGCCGGCGGATGGCTGTCGGACCGGTTCGACCGCCGCCGGATCTTCGTGACCGTCGCCGGCGTCGTGATGGCTGCCGGCACCCTCTCGCTGGCCGGCTTCCACTCCTGGACGGCCGCGATCATCGGTGTGGCCGTCCTCGGTCTCGGCATGGGCGTGTTCACCTCGGTCGACCTCGCGCTGATGATCGACGTACTCCCCGAGGCGATCGACCGCGGCAAGGACCTCGGCGTCGTCAACATCGCCAACTCGCTGCCGCAGGTGCTCGCCCCCGTCGTGGCCGCGCCGATCGTGAGCATGCTCGGCGGCTACTCCACCCTGTACGCCGTCGCCGCCGGCGTGACGCTGACCGGCGCCGTCCTGGTCTACCGGATCAAGTCCGTTCGATAGGAGACAACTCGTGACCACCCACCCTGACCTGCCCAGCCTGCAGCTCCCCGCCGACTTCGTGTACGGCGTCTCCACCGCGTCCTACCAGATCGAAGGTGCCGTCGAGGAGGGCGGCCGCGGGCCGTCGATCTGGGACACGTTCTGCGCAGAGCCGGGCCGGATCAAGAACGGCGATACCGGGGCGGTCGCGTGCGATCACTACCACCGCTACCCCGAGGACATCGCGCTGATGAAGGACCTCGGCGTGGACGCCTACCGGTTCTCGATCGCCTGGCCGCGGATCCAGCCGACCGGCTCCGGGCCGGCCAACGCCGAGGGGCTGGCCTTCTACGACCGGCTCGTCGACGGCCTGCTGGAGGCGGGCATCAAGCCGGCCGCGACGCTCTATCACTGGGACCTGCCGCAGGCTCTGCAGGACGCCGGCGGCTGGCTCAACCGCGACACCTCGCTCCGACTCGCCGAGTACGCCGCGATCGTCGGCGAGCACCTCGGTGACCGGGTCTCGATGTGGATGCCGCTGAACGAGCCGGTCGTGGTCACGATGTTCGGGCATGCGCTCGGCACCCACGCCCCCGGCCAGGCGCTCGGCTTCGACGCGCTGCCGGTGGCCCATCACCTGCTGCTCGGCCACGGCCTGTCCGTCTCCGCGCTGCGCGCGGCCGGAGCGAGCAACATCGGCATCGCGTCCAACCACCAGCCTGCCCGGCCGGCGTCGGACTCGGCCGAGGACCGGGAGGCGGCCGAGATGTTCGGCACGCTGACCAACTGGCTGTTCTCCGACCCGATCCTGCGCGGCGAGTATCCCGACGAGCTGATCACCTCGATGATGCCGGGGCCTGTGGCGGAGGACCTCAAGGTGATCTCGGCGCCCCTCGACTGGTACGGCATCAACTACTACCAGCCGGTGCTGGTCGGCGCCCCCGGATCCGGCGGCGACCAGGGCCCGGCGCTCGAGGGCGCGATCATGCCGGAGGGGCTTCCGTTCGAGCCGCGCCAGCTCGTCGGCGTACCCACCACCGACTTCGGGTGGGCGATCGTCCCCGACGGGCTCACCGAGATCCTGACCCAGTTCCACGAGCGGTACGCCGACGCGCTGCCGCCGGTCTACGTCACCGAGAGCGGCTGCTCGTTCCACGACACCGTCGCCGCCGACGGCGGAGTCCACGACCAGCGCCGGATCGACTACCACGACGCGCACCTGCGGGCGGTCGCCGACGCCATCGCCGCGGGCGTGGACGTACGCGGCTACTTCGCGTGGTCGCTGCTCGACAACTTCGAGTGGGCGGAGGGGTACGCCGAGCGCTTCGGGCTCGTGCACGTCGACTACGACACGCTACGGCGTACTCCCAAGGACTCGTTCCGCTGGTACCAGGAGCTGATCGCCGCCCGCCGCTGACCGGCGGGCGGGACCAGCCAAGACAGGTCAGCGGTCGTAGACGCCGACCTCCCACAGCGAGTAGCCGTAGCGGGTGGCGCGGCTGACGCCGTGGACGCGTACGTAGCGGGCGGTGGTCGGCTCGAAGGTGGCTGTCTCGACCCCGCCCTTCCCGGCGTCGGTCGACCACACCGTGCGCCACGTCGTACCGTCCGAGGAGACCTCGACCTTCCACGCCGCCGCATGGGCGCTCTCCCAGTCGGCGACCACGCGGCCCACGGTCCGCTCGCTGCGCAGGTCGAGGGCGAGCCACTGGTCGTCGCTCCAGTCGCTGGCCCAGCGGGTGCCGGTGTCGCCGTCGATGGCGCGGCCCGGCGCGAAGCTGGTGAAGGCGCTCCACTCCGACGAGCTCGCCGTGGCGCGCGACCCGGCCGCGAGGTTGCTCGGCAGCGTGTAGTCGGCTGCGGCACCCCACGTGTCGAGGTAGGACTGGGCTCCGCCCATCAGGTCTTGAACGGCCTCCGTGCCGCCGAGGCGGCGGATCTGCTCGATCCAGTCCGGGACCAGGCCGACGTGGGCTCCGCCATCGGTGTTGACGTCCCAGACCCGCTCGCCGGTGACCTGCTTGTCGATCACCGACCCGCCGTCGATGCTGCGGAACGGATAGGTCACCGGGCTGGGTCCGTCGGCACCCAGGGGAGCGGGGTGGGAGCCGAGGCCGTTGAAGTCGCTACCGATACCGAGGCCCTTGTCGTACTCGGTGCGCAGCGCCTCGGTCCGCCCGGCGGCGCCGATGAACTCCTCCGGTCCGAACATGTACTCACCGATGAAGCCGCCGAGCCCGTAGACGCGTTCGGCCCAGCCGAGGTCGGCCCAGCTGTGGCTGGAGATGACACCGGGGTAGTCGGCCGACTCGAGGATGTCGAGCGCGCGGCCGGTGGCCTTCACGCTCATGTGGTCGAGCTCGACGAGCATGCCGCGCTGCATCATCCCGCGCATGGCGTACTCGCCGAGCCGGGACAGGCCGCGGGTGTTGCACTGGGCGTCGTCGTCGTACGTCGGCACCTCGGTGCCCGCGGGCAGCTTCTCCTCGATCTCGGGGACCGCTGCGTCGCCGATCGGGTTGTCGTGCTGCGGCCCGCGGCACTTCTCGGTCCGCCAGAAGGTGCCCGTCGACAGGAACTGGCCGACGTTGATGATCGTCCCGGTCGTGCCCGAGTCGAAGCGCACCCCGCAGAGCGCGTTGTCGAACTTGTGGCACAGGAACATGCTGCGTACGCCGAGGGCGTGCAGCTCGTCGAGGCCCTGGTCGATGCCGGCCTTGCTGCACTGGGCGATGTCGAGGACCTGCTTGCAGCCGAACGGCTCGGAGGTCTCGACGCCGAGGATCACGGCGAGCTTGCCGTCCTCGATGACCTGCCGGGCCTGTGCGGGATCGGTGACGATCCGGAACCAGCCCTTGCCCTCGCCGCCGTACATCCTGTCGACGAAGTCCTGCAGGTCGTAGGTCTTCTCCGCCTGCAGCCGGATCGACTCCATCTCGTCGCAGCCGCGATCCCGGTTGGGGTTGATCGAGCAGATCACGCCGTTGCTGGTCAGGTCGGTGACCAGGACGCGCTGCCCGGCTCGCCACGACCGCTCCAGCCAGGCGTAGTAGTTCTGCTGGTGCGACATCGTGCGGTACGACGGCCAGTCCTTGAAGGTCGGCCAGCCCACCGGGTCGTGCTTGCCGTCCGGCTCCGCGCCGGTGAGGTTCTCCAGCAGCGCGCCGGAGCCGTCGGGGTAGTGCGCCGCGCAGTCCTCGAGAGCGTCGGCGACCCCGGCCTCGGAGAACGGTTTGCCGCAGACCAGCTCGCCCCCGAACGCCTCGTTGGTCATCAGGTGGTTGTGGACGTCGGCGAAGCCGCGTACGTCACCCTTGGCATCGGTGCCGGTGAACGGCTTGCCGGTGACGTTGACCTGGGAGTCGGGCGCCGGCCGGTCGGCCGACTCCCACCACTGGTCCGGCGGCGACGACCAGCCTGGCGGGGCGAACGCCACGAAGCCGATGAGGACCAGACAGAGCAGCGTGCGGACGGCGTTCACAGTGCCTCCAGGATGCGTGACGTACGCCGCATCCTAGAGTTGGTCGCATGACCGGGTCAACGGTCCAAAGACCCGTGACTACGCCGATCTGGCCATGGAGGCGACGTGCGCCGCGGCGAAGTCGAGCGCGGCGCCGGCCGCCTCGGCGTCGCCCTCGTTGAGGAACAGCAGGGTGAGGCCGTCGATGTTGGCGGTGAGGTATCTCGCGAGCATCGGGATCGGCTGATCCCACGTCACCCCGGTGGACTCCGCGAGCACCGTGAGGACCTGGGTGTTGGCCTCGAGGTAGGTCTCGTACTGACGGCGCGCGACCGTGGCCAGGCCCGGCTGACGAAGGGCGTACTGCGTCAGCTCATAGGTCACCTGGTGCTCGTCGGGGTTGGCGATGACGTGCTGCCAGTACGCCCTGAGCGCCGCCTGGAGCTTCTCCTCGAACGACTCCTCGCCGCGCATCTCCACCAGGGCCAGGTTGAGCGTGTGCCCGGTGATCGCCTCGATGACGTTCTCCAGCAGCTCCTGCTTGGAGCGGAAGCAGTAGTGGAAGGCCCCGAGCGGCATGTCGGCCTCCGCCACGATCGAGCGCGTCGTGGTCTTGGCGACGCCGTCACGGACCATCACCCGGATCGCGGCCTCGACCAGGCGTTCGCGGCGTACGTCGGCCGAGACGCGCGCCATCAGAGGTCTCTCGTCATCAAGAAGCGCATATCGTCAGCGTACGTGACCAAGACAGTTGACCAGGAGTCGCGCCGGGCGGAAATGGGGATTCGGGTGGGGTTGATGAAGAATGACCCGGTGCCTCACGACATCTCACCCCTGTCCGCAGCGGCATCCGAAGCGCTCTTCGCCCGCGCGAAGGCCGTGACGCCGGGCGGCGTGAACTCGCCCGTGCGCGCCTTCAACGCGGTGGGCGGGACGCCGCGCTTCATCCGGGAGGCGAAGGGGGCGTGGCTGACCGACGTCGACGGGAACCAGTACGTCGACCTGATCTGCTCCTGGGGCCCGATGCTGCTGGGCCACGCCCATCCGGAGGTCCAGGCGGCGGTCCTGGAGGCCGTCACGCGTGGCACGTCCTACGGCACCCCGACCACGCCCGAGGTCGAGCTCGCCGAGGCGATCGTCGAGCGGGCGCCGGTCGAGAAGGTGCGGTTCGTGAGCAGCGGCACCGAGGCGACGATGTCGGCCATTCGGCTGGCACGAGGGTTCACCGGGCGTGACGTGATCCTGAAGTTCGCCGGCAACTACCACGGCCATGTCGACTCGCTGCTCGCCAGCGCCGGCTCCGGGCTGGTCACCCACGCGATCCCCGGCACCCCGGGCGTCCCGGAGAGCAGCACTGAGCTCACCGTCGTGCTGCCGTACAACGACCGAGCCGCAGTGACGGCGGCGTTCGAGGAATACGCCGGCCGGGTGGCCTGCCTGATCACCGAGGCCTCGCCGGGCAACATGGGCGTCGTGCCGCCGGAGCCCGGGTTCAACGAGTTCCTGAGCGAGACCTGCACGAAGAACGGCGCTCTGTTCATCTCCGACGAGGTGATGACCGGGTTCCGGGCCAGCAAGCAGGGGCAGTGGGGTCTGGACGGCAAGCACGAGGGCTGGACGCCCGACCTGGTCACCTTCGGCAAGGTGATGGGCGGCGGTTTCCCGGCGGCGGCCTTCGGCGGCCGCGCCGACGTGATGGGCTCGCTCAGCCCCGACGGGCCGGTCTACCAGGCCGGCACGCTCTCCGGGAACCCGGTCGCGACCACCGCCGGCCTCACGACCCTCAAGCTGGCGACCGACGAGGTCTACGACCACATCACCAAGGCCGCCGACGTCGTGAAGGCCGCGATCGAGGAGAGCTTCACCAAGGTCGGTCTCCCGTACGTCATCCAGTCCACCGGCACGATGTTCTCGGTCTTCTTCACCGACAGGCCGGTGCACAACTTCGACGAGGCCAAGACCACCGACGAGGCGGCGTACAAGGCCTTCTTCCACGCCATGCTCGACCAGGGTGTCTACCTGCCGCCGAGCGCCTACGAGGCGTGGTTCCTCTCCTCCGCCCACGACGAGCGGGCGATCTCCCAGATCACGGAGGCGCTTCCGTACGCCGCCGAGGCTGCTGTAAAGGTGAAGGCATGACGTCCCAGGGAAATGGCATCGAGACCACGGTCCACCTGCTGCGCCACGGTGAGGTGCACAACCCGGAGGGCATCCTCTACGGGCGCCGGCCAGGGTTCAACCTCTCCGACCTCGGCCTGCGGATGGCCGAGCGGGTCGCCGACCGGATCGGCGGGCAGGACATCACCCACGTCATCTCCAGCCCGCTCGAGCGCGCCCGGCAGACCGCCGGGCCGCTGGCGAAGGCGCTCGGCGTCGACATCTCGCTCGACGAGCGGGTGCTCGAGTCGGAGAACCTCTTCGTCGGCAAGAGCTTCAAGGACGGCATGGGGCCGCTGAAGGACCCCAAGGTCTGGCCGAAGCTGCTCAACCCGCTCAAGCCGTCGTGGGGCGAGCCCTACCTGGAGATCGTGGCCAGGATGATGGCCGCGATCCACGACGCCCGGGACCTGGCGAAGGGCCACGAGGCGGTCATCGTCTCCCACCAGCTGCCGATCTGGACCACCCGGCTCCACATCGAGGGTCGCAGCTTCCTGCACGACCCGCGCCGTCGCCAGTGCGCGCTGTGCTCCCTGACCTCGCTGCACTTCGTCGACGACGAGTTCGTCGCGCTCTCCTACGGAGAGCCGGCCGGCGACATGCTGCCGGCGAAGGACAAGTACGCGCCGTTCTCGGCCGGCGACTCGGAAGATTAGAAGTCTCTCAGTTTTGTTAGGCAGAGTCCTGGGCGTGCGTTACAGGTTTGGCGGTCTTCTCCTCACCGTGGTCATGGTGGGGCTGCTTGCTGCCTGCGGGCAGACCGGCACGAACGAAGCCGGCTACATCTCCGGTGACGGCCGCACCCAGGAGATCCCGGTCGCCGACCGCGGGGAGCCGGTAGAGCTCGCCGGCGAGACCCTCGAGGGCAAGCCGTTCGACCTCGCCGACACTCGGGGCAAGGTCACGGTGCTCAACGTGTGGTGGACCGGCTGCGCGCCGTGCCGCAAGGAGATGCCGATGCTCCAGGCCGCCTACGAGGAGCTGGGCGACGAGGTCGCCTTCGTGGGGCTCAACACCCGCGACGCCTCGGCCGCGCAGGGTCTGGCCTTCGAGCGGCACTACGGCGTGGAATACCCGTCGGTCTACTCGCCCGACGGCGCCGCCGTCCTCGCGCTGAAGGGCTCGCTGGCGCCGCGCGCCATCCCGGCCACCGCGATCCTCGACACCGAGGGGCGCGTGGCCGCGCTGATCCGCGGCGAGATCCCCTCGGCACGTACGCTCGACGAGCTCATCTCCACGGCAGGGGAGAGCGCATGACGGACTGGTTCGCGAGCACCGCCGGGAGCGGGTCGCTGATGCTGGCCATCCCGGTCGCGCTGCTGGCCGGGTTCCTCTCGTTCGTCTCGCCGTGCACGCTGCCGATGCTCCCGGGCTACCTCTCCTATGCCACCGGCCTGTCCGGCGCCGACCTCGCCTCCGGTGACGTACGCCGCGGCCGCATGCTCGCGGGCGCCCTGCTCTTCGTCGCCGGTTTCTCGGTGGTCTTCGTCCTGATGGGCATCACCGTGGGCGGGATCGCCTACAAGCTGCTCGCGTTCCAGGAGACCGGCACCAAGGTCCTCGGCGTGCTCTCGATCATCATGGGGATCGCGTTCATGGGCTTCATCCCGCTGCTGCAGCGCGACCTGAAGTTCCACCAGGTGCCGGCGGTCGGTCTGGCCGCGGCCCCGCTGCTCGGCTTCCTCTTCGGGCTGGCCTGGACCCCGTGCACCGGGCCGACGCTGGGCGTCATCGCCGGGCTCGCCTGGGACCAGGGCACCGCCGCCCGCGGCGGCCTGCTGCTCGCGGTCTACGCGCTCGGGCTCGGCATCCCGTTCATCCTCGTCGCGGTGATGTGGCGCAAGGCCACCGTCGCGCTCACCTGGTTCCGCCGGCACACCCGCGCGATCACAATCATCGGCGGCGTGCTGATGATCCTGATCGGCATCGCCATGCTCACCGGCTGGTGGGACAACGGCGTCCAGTGGCTGCAGGTCCAGCTCGTCCAGCGTTGGGAGGGAATCGCACTGTGAGCACCACGTCCGCTCCCGACCAGGAGAAGAACGAAGGCGTACGCCGCCCGGGCGAGCTGAACGCCCGCGAGCTGGCACGCTGGGGCTGGCGCCAGCTGACCTCGATGCGTACGGCACTGATCCTGCTGCTGCTGCTCGCGCTCGCCGCCGTCCCGGGGTCGCTGATCCCGCAGGACGGGGTCGACTCGCTCAAGGCGGACCAGTGGCGCGAGGCGCACACGACGCTGACGCCGATCTACGAGAAGCTCGGGCTCTTCAACGTCTACTCGACGCCGTGGTTCGCGGCGATCTACCTGCTGCTGATGGTCTCGCTGGTCGGCTGCATCATCCCGCGGTGCCTCGTCTACGCGCGGGCCATGCGGGCCGAGCCGCCGGTGACGCCGGCCAAGCTGACCCGGCTGCCCGACTCCACGTCGTACGTCACCGACGAGGAGCCCGCCGAGGTGCTCGCCGCGGCGCGGAAGCAGCTGCGCGGCTACCGCATCCGGAAAGACGGTGACGGCGACTCCGTCTCGGCCGAGAAGGGCTATCTGCGCGAGGCCGGCAACCTGATCTTCCACATGTCGCTGATCATCGTGCTGGTCGCGTTCGCGACCGGGAGCCTGTTCGGCTACAAGGGCGGCGTGATCGTGCTGGTGGGGGAGGAGTACGGCTTCGCCAACGAGCTGTCGCAGTACGACGACTTCAAGTCGGGCTCGCTCTTCGCTCCCGAGGACCTCGACGACTTCACCTTCAAGATCGACGACTTCAAGGCCGAGTGGCTGAGCACCGGAGCGGGTGCCGGGACCGCGCGCGGGTTCAACTCGAAGATCCGCTACACCGCCGGATCGAGCGACGAGAAGAGCTATGACCTCCGGGTCAACCACCCGCTGACCATCGGCAGCACCGACGTCTTCCTGCTCGCCCACGGCTATGCGCCGGTGATCACCGTGCGCGACGGCAAGGGCGACGTGGCCTACTCCGGCCCGACGATCTTCCTCCCGCAGAGCCAGAACCTGCTCTCCTTCGGGGTCGTGAAGGCGCCGTACGCCTCGCCCGAGGAGCTCGGCTTCCAGGGGTTGTTCTACCCGTTCGAGGGCACGGTCGACGGTGAGCCGGTCAACCTGATGGGCGACATCGGGGACGGCTCGCACGCGATGCTCTCGCTGCAGGGCTTCCGGGGCGACCTCAACCTCGACGCCGGGCCGCAGTCGGTCTACTCGCTCGACACCTCCAAGGCCAACATGATGTCGCCCGACGAGACCGGCAAGGCGTTCAACCTGCGCCTCGGGGAGACGGCCGAGCTCCCCGACGGTCTGGGATCGATCTCCTTCGACGACGTCCAGCAGTGGAACCGGGTGCAGATCTCGAAGTCGCCCGGCAAGGAGTGGGCGCTCCTCGGCGTCTCCCTCGCCCTCGTGGGGCTCCTCGGGTCCCTCTTCATCCGCTCGCGACGGGTGTGGGTTCGCGCCCGCCGAGTCGATGGGCGCACACTGGTCGAGATCGCCGCCCTCGACCGCTCCGGCGGTGGAGACACCGCTGCCGTCGTCGCCGGCCTTGCGGAGACCTTACGAGGCGCGCGGACACAGGAGGAGAACCGATGACTGACCACACCTGGGGCGTACTCAGCAACCAGGCCATCACGGCCGCCGGCGTCGTCTATTTCCTGGCGCTGCTCTGCGCGCTGGTCGAGTGGTCGGCCTGGCAGTCGCGGGCCAGGGCCGCGGTCGCGGAGAAGGAGCTCGTCGGCGCCGGTGTCCCGGCCGACGAGACCGACGCCCCGGCGAACCCCGCCGCTGCCGTACGTGAGCAGCGGGCCGCCCTCTTCGGACGCCTCAGCCTGTTCCTGACCGCGATCGCGGTCGCGTGTCATCTGATCGCGCTGGTCGGCCGTGGGATGGCCGCCGACCCCAACCGGGTGCCGTGGGGCAACATGTACGAGTTCACGATCTCCGGCTCGTTCGTGGTGGCCGCTGCGTACGTCGTTCTCTATCGGCGGCTCAAGCTGTCCTGGATGGCGCCGTGGGTTCTCGGCTTCACCGTCGTGGTGCTGATGCTGGCCGTGGTCGGGCTCTACGAGCCGGTCGCGCCGCTGACCGAGGCGCTCAACTCCTACTGGCTGGTCATCCACGTCATCGCGGCCATCATCGCCACCGGCGGGTTCACCCTGGGCGGCATCGCCTCGGTGACGTACCTCCTCAAGAACCGCTTCCCCGACGCCGCTCTGCTGGCGCGGGTGCCCGACCTCGACAACCTCGACCGGGTCTCCTACCGGATCCATGCCTTCGCGTTCCCGGTGTGGACCTTCGGGGTGCTGATCTCCGGTCCGATCTGGGCCCACGAGGCCTGGGGCTCCTACTGGAACTGGGACCCCAAGGAGGTCTGGGCGTTCATCACCTGGGTCGTCTACGCCGGCTACCTGCACGCCCGTGCGACCGCCGGGTGGAAGGGCAAGAAGGCCGCGATCGTCGCGCTGATCGGGCTGGCCACGCTGTGGTTCAACTTCATCGGCATCAACTACTTCTCCTCGACCTCGCAGCACTCGTACGCTGCGCCCGCAGCCCCGGCGGTCGTCGACCTCACCGAGGGAGCCTCCCGATGAAAGAGTTCTGGATCTACACCGGCCTGCGGCTGCTGTCGCTGGTCGCCACCTTCGGCATCGTGGCGGGCATCTGGTCGCTCGTCGCGGGCGAGGTCGACATCTTCTTCGCGGTGATCCTGGCGTTCGTGATCAGCGGCGTGCTCTCCTTCTTCGTGCTCGACCCGCAGCGGCGGGCTTTCGCCGAGAAGGTCGAGACGCGGGCCGCGAAGGCGGTCGAAGCGGCTCGTGCCAAGGAGGACGCCGAGATCGACTCCGAGACCGACACCACCTCGGACGGCGAAGGCGATAGCCACAAGGTGTCCTGAACTGGTAGATAACGGTCATGTCGATCGTTCACAAGGCCACGCTCACCCCGACGAAGAAAGAGATCTTCGGCGCCTGGCTCGCCACCCGGTCGTGGTGCGAGGGTGACCTGACCGGCACGATCGGCTCCTACCGCTTCGACGACCCGGCCGGACGGGTCGGGATCGAGTGCGTGCTCCTCGAGGTCGGCGAGTCCGTCGTCCACCTCCCGGTCTCCTACCGTGAGGCGCCCCTCGACGGCGCCGAGGACTTCCTGATGGCGACCACCGAACACTCGGCGCTGGGCACGCGCTACGTCTACGACGCCACCGCCGACGCGGTGGCGGTCCGGGCCCTGCTGACGGCCGCGCTCACCGGCGCGACCCAGGAGCCGATGGACGTCTACGACCGGGGCCGCCTGGTGGATCGCCGCGAGAGCGTCGTCACCGCGACCGGCACCGGCTCGTGGTCGCGCAACGCGGTGCCGCACTTCGACGGCGTCACCATCCGTTCCCACGGTGCCGACACCCGCGTGGACGCGGGCAGCTTCGCGATCGTCGTGAAGCGCGTCGTCGACGGCTCCGACGCCGACGGTGCGGAGTCGATCCAGGTCACCTGGCCGGACGGCGCCGGGGCACTGGTGGGCGTACGTCATCTGTGACGGGACGGCCTCCGGGCTTGTCTGTGAGTCCGCTGTGTAGCCCAGATGATCAACGGAGCCTCCCGTAAGTCACGAGTCGGAAACATCGTCGTCCTGCACTTGACGCATTCGGACATGACGAGGCACATTGTCTCGATGTGAGCGTTCACATCTGTGATGTGACTCACCTGGGAGCCGGCCCGTGCGCCGATCTCCCGGCACCCCCCGACAGCGGCGCGTAGGCCTACCGACGCGGCCGTAGATGAAATGGAGCAGGTAAGTGCGCAAGGTACTCACCACGATCACCGCGGCAGCGCTTGCGCTCGGCCTCGCGGCATGCGGCGGCGGCGACGGCGGCGAGGGCGGCGACAAGGGCACCGTCGGTGTAGCCATGCCGACCAAGTCCTCGGAGCGCTGGATCGCAGACGGCAACAACATCAAGAAGCAGCTCGAGGCCGAGGGCTACAAGGTCGACCTGCAGTACGCCGAGGACGACATCCCGACCCAGGTCTCCCAGGTCGAGAACATGGTCACCAAGGGCGTCGACGTCCTGGTGGTCGCGGCCATCGACGGCACCGCGCTCGGCGAGGTCCTCGAGACCGCCGACTCGCAGGAGATCCCGGTGATCAGCTACGACCGCCTCATCCGCGACACCGAGGCCGTCGACTACTACTCGACCTTCGACAACTTCCAGGTCGGCGTGCAGCAGGCGACCTCGCTCGTCGAGGGCCTGAAGGCCAAGGGCGAGGGCCCCTACAACGTCGAGCTCTTCGGTGGTTCGCCGGACGACAACAACGCCACCTTCTTCTGGGACGGCGCCATGTCGGTGCTCGAGCCGCTGATCAAGTCCGGCGAGATCGTCATCCCCTCCGGCCAGACGGACTTCAAGCAGGCCGCGATCCTGCGCTGGGACCCCGCCACCGCGCAGAAGCGCATGGAGGACATCCTCACCAAGACGTACGCCTCCACGAAGGTCCAGGGCGTGCTCTCGCCCTACGACGGCCTCTCGCTCGGCATCATCGCCGCCCTCAAGGGCAACGGCTACACCACCGCCGACCTCCCGGTCGTGACCGGTCAGGACGCCGAGGTGCAGTCGGTGAAGTCGATCAACGCCGGTGAGCAGTACTCCACGATCTTCAAGGACACCCGCGAGCTCGCGAAGGTGACCGTCGACATGATCGTCGCCGTCGGTGCGGGCGAGGAGCCCGAGGTCAACGACACCGAGACCTACGACAACGGCAAGAAGGTCGTTCCGTCCTACCTCCTCGACCCGGTCGTGGTCACCAAGGACGACGTCACCAAGGTGCTCGTCGACTCCGACTACTACACCGCCGACGAGATCAAGTAGCACCCCGTACGCGGCGTGGGCCCGGGTCCCTCCGGACCGGGCTGCAGCAACAACGAAGGAGCAGCCGCGATGACCCTCTACGTTCCCGAGCACAGGCGTACGCCCGAGCAGTCCGAGCAC
>NZ_JBEXRR010000025.1:0-84252 GCF_040613175.1 Nocardioides sp. NPDC006303 | reverse complement strand
CACCGCCTCCGCGAACCGGCGGTTGGCCTCGCGCATACGATCGAGGTCCCGCTCTCCCAGCTTGCATCCCGAGTCGGCAGCGCCCTGCCGGCTCGGCCGACGTACGTGACGCCTCGGCCGACGCAGGCGACGCCTCGGCACTTCTTGCTCTCCGTGCGGGCGGACCCGTACTATTGCGCAAACGATTGATCGCGCGATGGGGGAGTGGCGATGCAACCGGAGGATCTGCCTCTCGCCGGGACCGTGGTCCTGGACTTCAGCCAGTTCCTGGCGGGCCCGGTCGCAGCGCTTCGGCTGGCGGATCTGGGCGCGCGGGTGATCAAGGTCGAGCGGCCGCACACCGGCGAGATCGGTCGGACGCTTGCGTTCGCAGGTCGCTCGGCGGCGGGGGACACGCTCTCGTTCCATGCGATGAACCGCAACAAGGAGGCGGTCGTCGCCGACCTCAAGGACCCGGCGGACCTGGCTCGGGTGAAGGACCTCGTCGCTCGCGCCGACGTCATCATCGAGAACTTTCGGCCCGGGGTCATGGAACGCATCGGCCTCGACTACGCGAGCGTGCGCGAGCTCAATCCGGGGCTCGTCTATGCGAGCGCCTCGGGCTACGGCGACACGGGACCCTGGGTGAGCCGACCCGGCCAGGACCTTCTTGCCCAGGCGGTGTCAGGGGCGACGTGGCTCGCCGGTGCGGACCGGCCGATGACGATCGGGCTCTCCCTCGCGGACCACCTGATGAGCTGCCACCTCGCCGAAGGCGTGACCGCACTGCTCGTACGCCGGGCCAGGACCGGCCGGGGCGGGCTCGTGGAGACCAGCCTGCTCGAGGGCATGCTCGACCTGCAGGCGACGCTTCTGACGCGACCCGAGGGCGAGGATCTGGCGGGCTCGCCCCGTCCGATGTCCGCCTGGACCCCGACCGGGATCTACGCCACCAAGGACGGCTACGTCGCGCTGTCCGGCGCACCCCTCGACCTGCTCGCGACCACGCTGGGCGACGCCGAGCTGACCCAGCTCGCGGCCACCGGGGAGTGGGAGAAGCAGCCCGACCGGGTGAACGACCTGATCGCCTCCGCTCTGGGACGTGACACCACGGCCGCCTGGCTGGACGCACTGCCTGCGCAGGACGGGCCGAGCTGGTGGCTGGCTCCGGTGCTCACCCTCGAGGAGCTGCTCGCCTCACCGGAGTTCGCTGCGCTCGAGATGACCCAGGAGGTCGAGCGCTCGGCCCCGGAACCGGGCGGCACACCGGTGACCCTGAAGACCACGCGCAGCCCCATCCGCGTCGACGGCGAGATCCTCCGTCGACGTCGGGGCGCACCTCGGCTCGGTGAGCACGGCATCCTGAGCGAGGGAGCCGACCCGCTCGGGGGTGACCCGCATGGCCGGTGACGGCCAACCGGCTCCTGCCACGCCGGAGTCGCCGAGTCCCAAGCCGCCGCTGCCGGGCAGAGCTAGGCTGCGGCCCATGGCCACCCTCGGCGATGTCGCAGCCCTTGCCGGTGTCTCGATCTCAGCTGTCTCGCGGGTGCTCAGCGACGCGCCGTCGGCCCGGGTGAGCGAGGCGACCCGCGAGCGGATCGTGCAGGCGGCCAAGGACCTGCACTACCGCCCCAACTTCGCCGGTCGTGCCCTGAAGTCGGCGCGAACCCAGGTGGTCGGTCTGGTGGTGCCCGACCTGACCAACGCCCTGTTCACCGAGCTCATGCACGGAGCCGAGGACGAGGCCGCCGCGAGGGGCTACACCCTGCTGCTCGGCCGCGCCGACGACGTACGTCCCGGGGGCGAGATGATCGCCCGGCTCATCGGTGAGGGACGCGTGGACGGCATGGTCATCCAGGTGGGCGACGGTGTCGCGCCGGCGGGGATGGGGGAGCTGTTGGCCTCGGGCGCTCCGATTGTGCTGATCAACTCCACCTATCCGGGACACGTCGGCTCGGTCGCCCTCGACGACCGCACCGGTGCCCGGATCGCCACCCAGCACCTGATCGACCTCGGCCACGAGAGGATCGCATTCGCCAACGGTCTTCCCCGGTCGTTCACGGCGAAGCGACGCCGGGTGGGCTACAAGGAGGCCCTTGTCGAGGCCGGGCTACCGGTCCGGCAGGACTACGAGACGCGGGTCGGCTACACCGCCGACAACGGCCGCACCGCCCTGCGGCGGCTGATGGAGCGGGACCCGAGGCCCACCGGGATCGTGGTCGCCAACGTCAACGCCGCCATCGGTCTCCTCGCGGCCGCCCGAGCCGACGGGATCCGTGTCCCCGAGGACCTGTCCGTGGCCACCGTGCACGACTCCTGGACCGCTGAGAACACCTGGCCACCGCTGACCGCGGTCAAGATGCAGTTCTACGACATGGGCCGCGCGGCCGTACGCAGCGTCGTCCGCCGCATCGAGACCGGTGAGATGGCCGACGAGATGATCACCGACCCCGCCCCGGAGCTCATCGTGCGGGAGTCCACGGCGCCACCGCGCCGGGCCGTCTGAGAACTCGAGGCCGAGCTCTCAAACGACCCAGCCGCGGGGCTCAGGGCTCCCGTACGAACGTGACGTAGCTGGATCCGCCCTGACCTGAGACTCCCGAGTTGCCGCCGAGCGTGAGCGTGCCGGCCGGCACCTCCTTCCGGAAGAGCACCAGCTGCCGGTCGGTGGTGCCCACCGTCGACGACGTACGGGTCCAGCCGCCGTCGGTGAGCCACTGCGGCCACCACACGTTCTCGCCGCGATCGTCGAACGCGACCCACACCGTGGTGGGCTCGGAGATCTCCAGGGTGAGGTACTCGTCGGAGACGACCTTGGAGTCGTCGTTGGCGCCCCTCACCATGACCGTCCCGGCGAGCTCGTCCGGCAGGTCGCTGACCACGTACGCGCGATCGACGTAGATCGGCGCACCTTCCTGCGCGCGCAACATTGCCCGCAGCTTGCTCGGGGCGAGCACACTCACGGTGTCGCTGACCACCTGAGGCGTGCTCGTCGCGACGCCGTACGTCCTGGCGCCCAGCTCCAGCGGGGCCTGGGCGGCAGAGCCGCCGAGCGGCACGAAGCGATAGCTCGCGCCGGCCGGCGCGACCCGGTAGGACGCACCCTCGGTGGTGGCGAACCGAAGGACGCCTCCCGAGCCATGCTCGACGAGCCGGCCGCGAGCGTCCCGCACCTCGACCCGCTGACCGGGCCACGGGTTCGCCACCTCGATCCGGTCCTGGCTCCCGGCCTCGATGCCGACGAGCGTGGGCTCACCGCTTTGGACCTCGACGTCGACCCGGTGCCCGCCCGGGATCTGGACGGCCCCGGTCACGCTCCAGTCATCCGGGATCGCGGGCGCGATCCGTACCGTGCCGTGGTCGTCCTGCACGAGGGCGTCCTGGACCGTGGAGGCGACGACCGCGTTCCAGGTGTCGTAGAAGCCACCGCCGCGCAGCGGGTCGTGGTTCTTGCTGTGTGCGGCGAACCCGTTGTCGAACACCTGGAAGTCGCTCGTACCCTGCTCGAGCAGGTCGACCATGTCATCGGAGCGGTGCAGCCATGCGGCCTGCTGGGCGTCAGAGGCCCACTCCCGGGTCTGGTCGAACACGCGCGTCGTGAAGGTGTCGTGGGCGATCTGGTCCTCTGCGCCGACCACTCGCCACGGCCAGATCGCCTCGAGGTCGGGGTTCTGGGTGTTGTGGTCCTCCTCGTCGGTCGCGGACCAGGCGATCACCTCCTTGCCGTCGCGGACCGTCGTCGGCAGCTCGGGAAGCCGCGGGATCGCCGCCTCGATCTGCTCGGCGAGACGCAGGTTCCCGTGCTCCTTCGTGACCTCGGCCAGGAACGGGAAGATCGTGCGCATGCCCGCCACGTCGGGCGTCGGGTCGGTCGTGTCCCACTGCGTCTCCAGCGCGTTGACGTGGTGCAGGTGCAGCCGCCCGTCGTCGCCCTCCTCCAGGACCGAGAGGTAGAACTCGGCGACGCCCTCGAGCAGCGGATAGGCACGGTCCAGGAGCTCGCGGTCGCCGGTGTAGTCGGACTGGAGACGGACGTTCTCGACCAGCTCGGCCCCGGTCGAGAGGATGCGGTTGAGCCATGACGGCTCCATCGCGCTCACGCATGCTTCGGCGGTGCCGTCGTACACCAGGAACTCGGGGACGCAGATCCCGTCGGCCTCCGGCCAGTTCGCCTTCGTCCACGCCTTCATCTCCTCGATCCGGTCGAGGTAGAGGTCGAAGTACGGGGCGTTCTGGTCGGCGGTGTCGGCGCCCAGGTTCGCCCACACCGGCTGCCTCAGGTTGAAGTGCCACCAGGCGTCCGAGGACCAGTGGATGTCGTCGCGGTACGACGACCACAGGCTCGTCACCCCGCCGTGGCTGGCCGGCACCGCGGCGCCGCTGGAGGCCTTCGCGACGTAGAGGTGCATGGCCCGGAGCGCCTCGAAGTAGCGGGCGGACCCGTCGGGGCTGTCCAGGCGCATCGGTGCCGCGCCCTCCCAGTAGCGATGCCACTCGTCCAGGTGGTCCTGCTGCGGGTGCGACGGAACCCGGGTGGCGGTCGCGGCCGCGCGGGCCACGTCCTCGCCGGTCCAGGACGGGACGCCCAGCACGATGCGGAAGCGTCCGTCAGCACCCGGGCGGAACTTCAGCCGTACGCCGAGCTCGTCGACGACCTCGGCCCGCACATCGCGTGCCTGGGCGGTCACCGCGGCCAGCTGCCCGGTGGAGCGGGCGTTCGACTCGTCGGTGAAGGTCTCCGCGACGACAGCAGTGTCACCGTGGGCCCATACGGTCGGCGTACGGCCCTCCCACAGGCCGAGCTCGGCGGTCTGCTGCTTATCGGGGTCGGCACCGTCCACCTCGACGATGAGCTGGTCGGAGTCGGCGCGCACGTAGCTGCGCACCGTCATGCCGTTGCCGCGTTGGGTGAGCGTCGCGTCGTGCAACGAGAGGCGACCGCGATAGTCCTCGGCGGAGGAGAGGCCGTAGAGGTCTGGCAACACCAGCTGGCCGGCCGACTTCAGCTCCGGAAAGGTGTCGCCACGATTCAGCTGAGCGGTCCAGCCGTTGGCTGCCCAGACGCCGGCGCCGAGCTCGCCGTTGGCGAGCGGCACGGCTTGGTCGGCGCGCCAGGGTGCTGTGGCGAGGACGAGGTCGGAGCGCGACAGCAGGTCCGCGGTGTCGACCCGGAGGGCGTCGTGGAGCCAGGCGGAGGTGGTTCGCGATGCCGCGGGCGTCCCGTCGGCTGCATTCGCGGGGGAGGCGGCGAACAGGGTCGCCAGCATCGTCAGCAGTGTCGTCAAGGTGACCAGGGAACGAGTGGTACGCATGGTCCTTCTTCCCGAGCCGGCTCGCCGTCGGGTGGGTGTCGGCTCGCAGTGAGATCAATCGTTTGACTTGCTCAATCGTTTGAGTGACGCCGATCACTTTGACGTCGTCAGCCGCGGATCGTCAAGGCCTGCGAGGAAGATCCACTCAAACGATTGACCACCCGCAGGGATCTGCTCTAACGTTTGAGCAGTGGTCTGCGTCACACTGCACCCCGCTCGGGACACATCGTCGAAGGAGCCATGTCCATGAAGCGAAATCCACTCGGTTCACGTCACCGGGCGGCCCTGGTGGCCGCCGTGACCCTGCTGACAGCCGCGGTGCTGAGCGCCTGCGGCTCCGGCGGAGGAGATGATGCCGCGGGCGAGAAGACTGACTCCGGTGGCGCGATCACCGTCTGGGTCGACCCGCCGCGAGTGCCTGCCGCGAACGCCTTCAAGAAGGCGTACCCCGACATCGACATCAAGATCAACCAGATCGACGGGACCGTCGGAGGCAAGTCTCTCCAGCAGCAGTTCGCCCAGTTCAACGAGGCCGGACAGGGCTGGCCGGACGCCATCTTCTTCCCGTCCAACGACGACATCGCCTGGGCCTCCGGTGCGCAGATCGACTACACGCTCGACCTGAGCGACCACCTGCCCGACGTGCTCGACGGCTACGAGGGTTCGATCAACTCCGCCTGCGAGATCGACGGCCAGGTCCGGTGCCTGCGCAACGACGCGGCCCCCGACGTGTTCTGGTACAACAAGGCCTTCTTCGACGCCAACGGCTATGAGGCGCCGACGACCTGGGAGGAGTACGGCGACCTGGCCATCCAGATCGCCAAGGAGCACCCGGGCAAGATCAGCGGCTTCACCGGCGACGCGTACGCCCCGGACCGCTATCTGTGGGGGTCGGGCTGCCCGACCAACGACCGACAGTCCGAGACCGTCGTCCACATCGACACCGCCGACGCCAAGTGCACCCGAGCGGTAGACCTGATCGGCACGATGCTGGAGGGCAAGGCACTCTCGACCGTCGGCATCTTCGATCCGGACGCGGCCAAGGTCGGCAAGGACCTGGTCATGAGCCCCGGCGCTGCGTGGTGGGGCGACTACCTCTTCAACCAGACCTGGAAGATCCCCGCCGGTGAGATGACCGCCGTGGAGCCTCTCGCGTGGGACGGTGAGAGCGAGCCCTCCACCGGCAACGAGGGCGGGGGCCTCTGGGGCGTCTCGAACCACATCACGGGCAAGCAGCTCGAGAACACGCTGAAGTTCGCCGAGTTCGTCGCCACCGACCCGAAGTGGCAGGTCGAGCTCTCCACCGGTCTGCCGGCGTACGGTCCCGTGCAGGACGCATGGGCGGAGAAGCAGGCCAAGGCCAACTACTTCGCCGACAACGAGGCCACGTTCGAGGCGATGAAGAAGGCCAACGACTACGTCGTCGACGGCCACGCCTACATGCTCTACAACACCGGAGCGGTGTGGACCGAGACCATGGCCGCCGCTCTTGCCTCGGGAGGCGACGTCGACCAGGCCTGGACGTCCTTCGGGGACGAGCTGGTCAGCCAGGCGAAGGCGATGGGCTACACGGTCGAATAGCACGGCCGCGCACGAGCAGCTTCGGCCCGGTACCGGGCCGAAGGGACGCCATCCCAGTCACATCGGGGCCTCACGGTGGCCCGGACACATCGGAGGAGCAACATGTCGACCGCCTTGATGGAGGACGTCGCCACCTCGCCGCCTGAACCGGGCGCGCGGCGTCGTCCCCGGCGACGCGTCGCGCGGCCCAGCGAGACGCGTGGCGCCTGGGTGCTGATGGCGCCCTACCTCGTCCTGCTGATGATCGCGGGCATCATCCCCGTCGCGTACGCGATCAAGACATCCCTGGAGAAGGCGCCGACGCCGCTGGACCCCAGCGGGGGCTTCGGGGGCGTGGACAGCTTCAGGACCGTCGTCACGGACTACCGGTTCGTCGACACGTTCGTGAACATCTTCGCGACACTGGTGGTCTGGCTTCCGATCATGACGATCGGCATCGTCGGGCTGGCCCTGCTGGTCCATGCCAGTCCCGGATGGTTCGGGTCGTCGATGCGGTTCGTCTACTACATCCCCGGGGCTCTGGCCGGCGTCGCCAACCTCGTCCTCTGGGTCTACCTGCTCAACCCGAGCCAGTCCCCGATCGAGGGGTTCTGGCAGGCGCTGGGCGTCGACACCATCAAGCAGGCGGTCGCCGGCCCCGGGAATCTGCCGTTCATCCTGGCCGCGATGATGTTCTTCCAGGGCGTCGGGCAGTGGGTCATCGTGGTCAACGGCGGCCTCAACGGGATCTCGGAGGAGACGCTCGAGGCGGCGCGGCTGGACGGTGCCAACGAATGGCAGCTGGCCTGGCACGTCAAGCTGCCGATCATCCGGCCGTGGATCGGGTACGCCGTGCTGATGAACCTCGCCTACGGGTTCCAGCTGTTCCTCGAGCCACAGCTGCTCGACCAGGTCGCCAGCAACGCGCTGGACGATCATTGGACGCCCACCCAGCTGGGCTATGCCTTCGCCTTCAGCAACTACAACTTCCCCGCAGCCGCCGCGATGTCGCTGATCCTGCTCGTGATCACGCTGGGGATCGGCCTGCTGGTCGTCTTCAGAACCGGCCTGTTCGGTGAGGAGGAGCACTGATGAGCCAGACCACCGTGGCCGGGCGCCGAGCGCCCGGGGCGAAGCGAGGCATGTTCGACTGGAGCGTCGGCAAGACTGCTCGCGTCGTCACGATGCTGTTCGTCGCGTGCATGTTCGTCCTGCCGATCACCGGCTTCATCGCGATGGCGTTCCGCTCCAACGAGGGCGTCGCCTCCGGGGCCGGCGGACCGTTCGGCTTCGGCGACATGTCCTGGGACAACGCGCAGTACAGCTGGTCGCAGGTCAACGGTTTCGGCCCCGGCGGCGGCGGGCTGTACACCCGCTGGCTGCTCAACACGCTCGCCGTGGCCGGCGGGGGCGCGCTGCTGGCGGTCGTCGCCGCTCTACCGGCGGGGTACGCGCTGGCCCGGCTGAGGTTCCGCGCCCGCCGGCCCGTCCTGCTGATCACCCTGATCACGATGGTGATGCCGAACACCGTGCTGGTCATCCCGATCTTCCTCGAGGTGAACGCCATCGGCGCGGTCGGCGAGCTCTGGCCGGTGGGGCTGATCATGGGCTTCTTCCCGTTCGGGGTCTACCTGGCCTACATCCACTTCATGACCACCATGCCCCAGGAGCTCGTCGAGGCAGCCCGGATCGACGGTCTCGGCGAGGTGTCGATCTTCTGGCGGGTCGCGCTCCCGATCTCCCGCCAGGCCGCGGTGCTGGTCGGCTTCTTCGCCTTCGTCGCCAACTGGATCAACTTCTTCCTGCCGCTGGCGCTGCTCTCCTCCAACCAGAACAACCAGACCCTCCCCGTCGGGCTGCAGCAGCTGATCGGCGCGAGTCCGCTGTTCAACCCGACCGTCGCCGCCGGGCTCGACGTGAAGCTCTACATGCCGCAGCTGGCGCTGGCGACCTTCATCTCGATGCTGCCGCTGCTGATCGTCTTCCTCGGCGCGCAAAAGTTCCTGATGCGGGGCGAGACGATGGGGGCGGTGAAGGGCTGATGGCCCCGCATCCACCACCGGAGTTCGACCCGCACCCTGGCTACTCGGCCGAGCTGCCGAAGACCCCGCGCCCGATCGTGCTCGTGGGCGCCGGCGGGATCGTCCGAGACGCTCACCTGCCAGCGTACGCGAAGGCGGGGTTCGAGGTCGCCAGCATCACCGACCTCGTCCCCGAGCGGGCCCGGGACCTCGCCGAACGGTATGGCATCCATGCCATGCACGAGAGCGTCGCGGACGCGGTCCGGTCGGCTCCGGCCGACGCGGTCTACGACGTCGCCCTTCCGCCCGAGGCGCACGTCGAGGTCCTCGAGCAGCTGCCCGACGGGGCTGCCGTCCTGCTGCAGAAGCCCTTGGGAAACCACTTGGCCGAGGGAGTCCGCACCCGCGAGGTGTGCCGGCGCAAGGGCCTCGTGGCGGCGGTCAACACCCAGCTCCGGTTCGCGCCGTACGTCGTAGCTGCCCGCGAGCTCATCGCTGCCGGCGCGATCGGGGAGCTCTACGACCTGGAGGTCCGGGTCTCGGTGCGGACCCCGTGGGAGATGTTCCCGTACGTGCTCGATCTGGACCGGCTCGAGATCAACATGCACAGCGTCCACTACCTGGATCTGGTGCGTTCCTTCCTGGGGGATCCGACCGGGGTCCACGCCGTCACCGTGCGCCACCCCGAGAAGTCTCACGCCAACAGCCGCTCCGACATCGCGCTGAGCTACGGCGAGCGACCGATCAGGGTGGTCGTCTCCACCAACCACGACCACCACTACGGGCCCCGGCACGAGGAGTCCTTCGTCAAGTGGGAGGGCACCCGCGGCGCCATCCGTACGCAGCTCGGTCTGCTGCTGGACTACCCGCGCGGGGGTGAGGACTCGCTCGAGCTGGTCACCGACGACCGGCTCGACGACGGCTGGCGACCGGTGCCGTTCGAGGGGTCCTGGTTCCCCGACGCCTTCATCGGCTCCATGGCCGTGGTCCAACGCTTTCTCGAGGGGTCGATCCCGTCTCTGCCCACCGGGGTCGAGGACGTCTTCCGCACCATGGCGGTCGTCGAGGCGGCGTACACGGACGCAGCCCGCGGCGGAGAGCCGCCGGCGTATGACCAGTGACCATCTGAAAGGAACGCCGATGAGTGGCACCCGCCTGCGCGCCTCCGACCTGCCTCTGGAGGGCGTCACGGTCCTGGACTTCAGCCAGTTCCTGGCCGGTCCCGTGGCGGCGCTGAGGCTCGCCGACCTGGGCGCCCGGGTCATCAAGATCGAGCGACCCGCCGGGGGAGACGCGGGCCGGAGCCTGGCCTTCGCCGGGCGGACGGTGAACGGCGACAGCCTCTCCTTCCACGCCATGAACCGGAACAAGGAGAGCGTGGCGGCCGATCTGAAGGATCCCGCCGACCTCGAGCGCGTACGCGGACTGGTCGCGGAGGCCGACGTGATCGTCCAGAACTTCCGACCCGGAGTGATGGAGCGGATCGGTCTCGACTACGACTCCGTCCGGGCGCTCAACCCGAGCATCGTCTACGGCAGCGTCACCGGGTACGGCGGCGTCGGCCCGTTCCAGGACCGGCCGGGACAGGACCTGCTCGCCCAGGCGATCGCCGGGCTGCCCTGGCTCAACGGGTCGGCCGATGACCCACCGGTCCCCGTCGGGCTCGCGGTGGCCGACCACCTCGCCAGCTGTCACCTGGCCCAGGGCATCACCGCCCTGCTGGTCCGGCGGTTCCGGACCGGCAAGGGCGGGCTGACGGAGACGAGCCTGATGGAGTCCCTGCTGGACCTGGAGTTCGAGCTGCTGACCACGCGGCTCAACGACCCGTCGGTCGAGGTCCGCCGCAAGGGACCCCGGTCGGCCCACGCCTTCCTCTCGGCTCCCTACGGCATCTACCCGACGAGCGACGGCTACCTGGCCATCGCGATGAACCCCGTGCCCACCATCGGGCGGCTGCTCGGGCTCCCCGAGCTGGAGTCGATGACCGACCCGCAGACCTGGTGGGACCGGCAGTCGGAGATCGAGCAGGCGATCGGTGACCGTCTCCGGAGCGACACCCGGGATGCCTGGCTGGCCGTCCTGGACGCCGAGGACGTGTGGTGCGCCCCGGTGCTCACCCTCTCCGAGCTCGTGGAGCACAAGGGTTTCGAGGCCATCGCGATGACCCAGCAGATTCGTCGTGACGGCCTCACCCTGACGACCACCCGCAGCCCGATCCGCATCGACGGCGAGCGGCTGACCAATCCGCGCCCGGCTCCACGCCTGGGCGAGCACGACCTCGAGGGGGACCGATGACCGTCCTGCACGGCATGACCTGGGAGCACCCGCGTGGCTACGACTGCCAGGTGGCGGCCTCCCAGGAGTACGCGCGCCGGACCGGGGTCGAGGTGCGCTGGGAGTTCCGCTCTCTGCAGGCGTTCGCCGACGCGCCCCTGGCCGAGCTGGCGGAGCGCTTCGACCTGATGGTCATCGACCACCCGCACGTGCCCCTGGCCGTCGCCGAAGGGGTGCTGGCGCCCCTGGACGGCGCCGGGTTCGACGACGAGCTGGCCGCCCTGGCCGCCGATGCCGTGGGCAGCAGCCATGCGTCGTACCGCCATGGCGGGCGCCAGTACGGCCTGGCCACGGACGCCGCCGCTCAGGTGGCTGCGTACCGCCCGGGCCGCCTGCCGATTCCGCCCCGCAGCTGGGAGGAGGTGCTCGACCTGGCGGCCGAGGGCAGGGTGCTCTGGCCCTGCAAGCCCATCGACGCCTACTCGACGCTGTGCACCCTGGCGGCCAACCGCGGGACGCCGGTCAACGCCGAGCCCGGGAGCTTCCTGGCCGAGGAGGATGCGCTGAGCGTGCTCGACCTGATGCATCGGCTCTGCGAGAAGGTGCCGTCGTGGTGCCTGGACGCGAACCCGATCGAGGTCGCCGAGGCGCTGGCGGCCGACGCCGCCGAGCCGTGGGCCTACGCGCCGCTGATGTACGGGTACAGCAACTACTCCCGGGCCGGGTTCCGGCCACATCGCCTCACGTACGTCGACATGCCCTCAGGTCCGCGAGGGGTGTCCGGCTCGCAGCTCGGAGGCGCCGGCGTCGCCGTCTCGGCCCGGTCGAGAGATCTGGACGCGGCCCGAGCGTACGCACTCTGGGTCGCCTCGCCGGAGGTCCAGTCAGGCATCTACTACGACGCCGGTGGCCAGCCCGGCTACGCCTCGTCGTGGGACGACGACCGGCTCAACGAAGACTCCTGGGACTTCTTCCGTGGCACCCGGGCGACCCTCGAGGGCGCGTGGGTGCGGCCGCGTACGGCCGGATATCTGGAGTTCCAGGACACCGTCTCCCCGTGGGTGACGGAGGCGCTGGCCGGCCGGATGACCGACGCCGAGCTGGTCCGCCGGGCCGGTGAGCTCGCCGAGCGCCTGCTCGTCATGGAAGCCGACGCCTACGGCGTCGAGGAAGGAGCATCCCGGTGAGAGTCGAGGAACGCTGGTTCGAGGACTACGTGGTCGGGGAGTCCCGGACCACCCTGGGACGCACGATCACCGAGGCCGACATTGTCCTGCACGCCGGCCAGACGGGCGACTTCTTTCCGCACCACATGGATGCGGAGTGGATGGCCACCCAGCCGGCGGGACAGCGGATCGCGCACGGGACGCTGATCCTCGCGGTCGCGGTCGGGATGACGGCCACCGACATCAACCCACAGTCCATGTCCTACGGCTACGACCGGATCCGGTTCATCGGTCCGGTGTTCATCGGCGACACCATCACCGTCACCGCCGAGATCACCGAGACGTCGCAGCACCGGAAGAAGCCGGACGAGCTCGGGTACGTCCACGAGCTCGTCACCGTCACCAACCAGCGTGGCGAGACGGTGCTGGTGCTGACCCACCTCTACCTCGTCAACAAGCGCGACCCATCTCCACAGGAGGATCCCTCGTGACCCGTATCACCGCCGTCGATGTCACCGATGTCCGCTTTCCGACCTCTGTGTCGATGGACGGATCCGACGCCATGAACAAGGACGGTGACTACTCGGCGACGTACGTCGTGGTGAGCACCGACGACCCGGAGCTGTCCGGCTTCGGCTTCACCTTCACCATCGGGCGCGGCAACGACATCTGCACCCTGGCGGCGCAGCGCCGCGGCGAGCCGTTGGTCGGGCGCGAGGTGAGCGATGTGGTGGGTGACCTGGGCGGGGTCTACCGGGATCTCGCCTCGGACTCGCAGCTGCGCTGGCTGGGCCCGGACAAGGGGGTCGAGCACCTGGCCCTCGCCGCGGTCATGAACGCGGTCTGGGATCTGGCTGCCCGGGAAGCCGGCAAGCCGCTGTGGCGACTGCTGGCCGACATGACTCCCGAGGAGCTCGTCGACGTCGCAGATCTGACGTACCTCAGCGACGCCCTCACCCGGGAGGAGGCCCTGGACATCCTTCGTGCCGGCGTTCCCCACCGCGAGGAGCGGATCCGGCACCTGGAGGAGACCGGCTACCCCTGCTACACCACGTCGGCTGGCTGGCTGGGCTACTCCGACGACAAGCTGCGCAGGCTGGCCGCCGAAGCGGTCGACTCCGGCTACACGCACATCAAGCTGAAGGTCGGCGCCAACCTGGAGGACGATATCCGGCGCTGCGAGATCGCCCGGGAGGTGATCGGCTGGGACGCGAAGCTGATGATCGACGCCAACCAGGTCTGGGACGTGCCGCAGGCCATCGAGTGGGTCAACGCGCTGGCCCGCTTCGAGCCGTGGTGGATCGAGGAGCCGACCAGCCCTGACGACATCCTCGGCCACGCCGCGGTCCGCAAGGCGGTGGCCCCGATCGGTGTGGCCACCGGTGAGCACGGCATGAACCGGGTGCTCTTCAAGCAGATGTTCCAGGCGGAGGCCATCGACTTCTGCCAGCTCGACTCCGCGCGGCTGGCCAGCATCAACGAGATCCTCTCCGTCTATCTGATGGCGAGGAAGTTCGACGTCCCCGTCTGTCCTCATGCCGGCGGCGTCGGCCTGTGCGAGCTCGTGCAACACCTGTCCGTCTTCGACTACGTCGCCGTCTCGGGCACGCTCGAGGACCGGGTCACCGAGTTCGTGGACCATCTCCACGAGCACTTCACCGACCCGTGCATCGTCGAGAACGGCGCCTACCGGCTGCCGTCCCGGCCCGGCTACAGCGCGGAGATGCATCGCGCGTCGGTGGCGACCTACGCCTATCCGGACGGCAGCTACTGGGCGAACCGGTGACGTCTCAGATGATCATCGACAGCCACCAGCACGTCTGGGATCTCTCCCGCTCGCCCTACCCGTGGCTCGGTCCCGACGTGCCCGAGTACAACCGGACGTTCACCTTCGACGAGGTCCAGCCGCAGCTGCGGGCGCAGGGAGTGGACGCGACCGTGCTGGTCCAGTCCGACGACCACGACGGGGACACCGACCTGATGATCGAGGTCGCCGACCGACATCCCGAGGTGGTGGGGATCGTCGTCTACGTGCCGCTCGACCGGCCGGACCTGGCCGCCGAGCGGCTGGAGTCGCTGCGCGGAGACGACCGGGTGGTCGGCGTACGCAACCTGATCCACAACATCCCCGATCCCGATTGGATCCTCCGTCCGGATGTCGCCGAGGGGCTCGGGCTGCTGGAACGGCTCGGGCTCACCTACGACCATGTCTCGGTGCTGCCACGGCACCTCGAGCACGTCGTGACACTCTCCGAACGGCATCCGGACCTGCGGATCGTGATCGACCACCTCTCCAAACCACCGATCGGCGAGGCCGAGCGGGAGCCGTGGTGGAGCCTCATCGAGCGGGTGGCGGAGAACCCGAAGGTGTTCGGCAAGGTCTCCGGGCTGTACCCGGGTGCGGTCCCCGACGGTTGGACCGTGGCCGGCATCCAGCCCTTCGTCGACCGGGCGGTAGAGGTGTTCGGCCCGAGCCGGCTGATGTACGGCGGAGACTGGCCCATCTCCACCGCCGCAGGCGGCTACGCGCGGGTCTTCGCCGGGCTCCGGGACGCCTTGGCCGGTCTGTCGAGCGACGAGCGCGAGGAGATCTACGCCGGCAGCGCGCGGCGCTTCTACGGGCTCGACGAGCAACGGCTCGCGGCCGCGGAGGCGTCGGCTCGGGAAGTTCTCTGACCCGTCAGAGATCAGATCATTTGCTTCGGCCTGACTGGTCGACAAGGCCGACTCCGGCCAAAACTGCCTTGAATCTCAGCAAGCATCGACATGACGTGTGATGTCTATTACATTGAAACAACCGATGTTTGCCCCATGGTGGGCGTGAGTCAGGAGGAAGCTGATGGTGGACTTCACGAGACGACGGGTGCTGCAGGCAGCCTCGGCGGTGGCCGGTGGTGCCCTGGTGCAGCCGGTCGTGACCCAGGCGGCCGCGGCCGCCGACGAGCCGGAGACCAATCCCCTCGAGCTCTGGTATCGCCAGCCGGCGCAGGAGTGGCTCCAGGCGTTGGCGATCGGCAACGGCAGGATGGGCGCGATGGTCTTCGGCGGGGTGGCCAGCGAGAAGCTGATGCTGAACGAGGACTCGGTCTGGGCCGGTCATCCGCACAGCTACGACCCGCCTGGCGGAGCCGAGGCGCTCCCCGAGATCCGCAGGATGATCTTCGAGGACAACTGGGTGGGCGCCCAGCGTCTCGCCGACAAGGAGTTCATGGGACGGCCCAGTGAGCAGGCCTTCTACCAGCCGGTCGGTGACCTGCTGCTCGAGTTCCTGGGTCTCGACGGCGAGCCCACGACCTACCGGCGCTCGCTCGACCTGCGGACCGCGACCGCGATCTCGGAGTTCGAGGTCGGCGGCGTGCGCTACCGCCGCGAGTCGTTCGTCAGCCACCCGGACCAGGTGATGGTCGTCCGCCTCACCGCGGACCAGGCCGAAAAGGTCTCGTTCAACGCCACCTTCCAGTCGCCGCAGCAGAGCGACGTGCAGCCCCACGATGCGCGGACGCTCGCTCTGGAGGGCATCAGCGGGGCCACGGAGGGGATGGAGGGCGCGGTCCGTTTCATCAGCCTCGTCCGCGCCGAGACCGACGGCGGCACGGTCCAGTGCGCCGATACCCAGCTGCGGGTGCGCAACGCCACCTCGGTGACGCTGCTGCTCACGATGGCGACCAGCTACCGCAACTACGCCGACGTGAACGCCGACCACGTACGCCGCGCGGAGAAGCCCCTCGAGGCGGCCACCGGGCGAGGCTACGGCCAGCTGCGTTCGGCGCACGTGCGGGACTATCAGAAGCTCTTCGGCCGGGTCGACATCGACCTCGGCACCTCCGCCGCGATCGAGAAGCCGACCGACGAGCGGGTGGCGGTGTTCCGTGACGGCGGCGACCCGCAGCTGGCTGCGCTGTGGTACCAGTTCGGGCGCTACCTGCTGATCTCCTCCTCCCGGACCCCGGGCCAGCCGGCCAACCTGCAGGGCCTGTGGAGCTACAAGATGCAGCCCGAGTGGCAGTCGAAGTACACCCTCAATATCAACGCGCAGATGAACTACTGGCCCGCCGGCCCGGCCAACCTCGCCGAGTGCTGGGACCCGATGTTCGCGATGACCGAGGAGCTCGCGGAGGTCGGACGGAACACGGCCAAGCAGATGTGGGGCTCGGACAAGGGCTGGGTCGCGCACCACAACACCGACGGCTGGCGAGGCACCGCTCCGGTCGACTTCGCCTACTACGGGGTCTGGCCGATGGGCGGCGCCTGGCTCTCGCTGTTGTTCTGGGAGCGTTACGAGTACACCGGCGACAAGGCGAACCTCGCCGAGCACTTCCCGACGCTGCGGGGCGCGGTCGAGTTCTTCCTCGAGACGATGGTGCGCGACGAGCAGTCCGGCTACATGGTCACCTGCCCGTCGCACTCGCCGGAGATCAAGCACCACGAGCAGGACGACGAGGGCGTCAGCATCTGCGCCGGCCCGACGATGGACTGCCAGATACTGCGCGACCTGTTCACCGCGTTCGAGAAGGCAGCCGAGGCGCTCGGTAAGCACGACCCGCTCGTCGCACAGGCGGTGGCCATGCGGGATCAGCTGCCGCCCAACCAGATCGGCTACCTGGGCCAGCTCCAGGAGTGGCTGATCGACTGGGAGGAGGCTGCCCTGGAGCGCAGCCGCCACGTCTCCCATCTGTGGGGCGTCTTCCCCTCGGACCAGATCAGCCCGCTGCGTACGCCGGAGCTGGCCGACGCCGCCCGCAAGGCGCTCGAGCTGCGCGGCCCGGCGGTCACCACCGGGTGGTCGCTGGCGTGGAAGATGAACATCCGCGCGCGCCTGCTCGAGCCCGAGAACGCCTACCTCCACGTCCAGCACATGCTGCACCCGTCCCGGACGGCGCCCAACCTCTTCGACCTGCACCCGCCGTTCCAGATCGACGGGAACTTCGGCGCCGTCTCCGGGATCACGGAGATGATCATGCAGAGCCACTCCAGCGAGGTCTTCCTCCTGGCGGCGCTGCCGGCGGCATGGCCGGAGGGGAAGGTACGTGGCCTGCGCGCCCGCGGTGGCTTCGAGGTCGACCTGAAGTGGGCCGACGGCAAGGTCGAGGTGGCACGGATCCGGTCGCTGCTCGGCAACCGGCTCCGCCTTCGTACGCAGCAGCCGGTCAAGGTGGCGGGGACGGACGTCTCCCGCCCGGAGGAGAACGTCGTCGAGTTCGGCACCAGGCGGGGCAGCACCTACACCGTGGTTCCGCGCTAGGACCCAACCAAGGCCGGCCGCGGGTGAGCCCGCGGCCGGCCTCTGTTTACGGGTGGACCGGGGTCGGCGCGGGCTCGCCGGCGAGCACGGCGCGGGCGTTGTCGATCGCGAGCATGGCCATCCGGTCGCGGGTGGCGCGGCCGGCGCTGCCGATGTGCGGCAGCAGGACGACGTTGGGGAGCGCCAGCAGGTCGGGGTGGACAGCCGGCTCGTCCTCGAAGACGTCGAGCCCCGCTGCGCCGATCGTGCCGTCGGCGAGCGCGGCCGCCAGGGCGGCCTCGTCGACGATGGGGCCGCGAGCGGTGTTGACGAGGACCGAGCCCGGTCCCATCTGCCGCAGTTCCTCGGCGCCGATCAGATGTCGGGTCTCGGGGGTCAGCGGGCAGTGCAGCGACACCACGTCCGAGGTGACCAACAGGTCGGGCAGCGGCAGGGTCTCGATGCCCAGGCGCGCCGCCTCCTCGCCGGCGGAGCGGGACGGGGTCGCGACGATGCGCATGTCGAAGGCGCGGGCGCGCCGCGCCATCGCCAGCCCGATCCGGCCCAGGCCGACGATGCCCAAGGTCGCGCCGCTGCTGACGTCGAGGCCCACGAAGAGGTCCGGCCGCCAGGACCAGGGCTCGCCGCTGCGTACGAACGCGTCGGCCTCCACCACGCGACGGGAGGTCGCGAGCAGCAGCGCGAAGGCGAGGTCGGCGGTCGCCTCGTCGAGCACGCCCGGTGTGTTGGTCACGGTGATGCCGCGAGCGGCGCAGGCGGCGACGTCGATGTTGTCGTGGCCGACCGCCATGTTGGCGACGATGCGCAGCGACGGACCGGCCGCGTCGAGCAGCTCGGCATCGACGCGGTCGGTCAGCAGGCAGACGAGCGCGGCGGCCCCGCGTACGTCCGAGAGCAGCTCCGCGCGGGTCTGCCCGGAAGGATCCGCGGCGCAGGTCACCGGCCCGGGCAGCGTCTCCAGTGCCTGGTGGGCGCGGTCGCTGGGCCGGAAGCTGACGTGCAGCCGGCCCTGGGTCGGTGTGCTCACTCCTGCTCCTCCTCCCGGTCCTCGGCGAGGCTGCGGCGGATCCAGTTCTCGATGCCCGCGACGTGGGCCAGGGACAGCGCGGCGGCGATGCTCGGCTGTCGGTCCGCGATGGCCAGGGCGATGCCGCGGTGCTCGCGCTGCGTCTGGTCGAAGGAGTCCTGCTGGGTCACGCCACGCCAGATCCGGGCCCGCTGGGTGCGGTTGGCGACGCCGTCGATGAACGAGCACAGCACCGTGTTGCCCGACGCGCGGGCGATGCGGTGGTGGAACTCCAGGTCGTTGGCGACGACCTCCTCCAGCGACGTCTCGGGTGTGACCGAGTCGACCAGTGCGAGCAGGTCGGTGGCCTCGTCCGGCGGCATCTGCAGGGCCGCCTTCTCGGCGGCCAGCGGCTCCAGCGCCCGGCGTACCTCGAAGAGGTCCAGGACGCTGGAGTCCTGGTGGAAGTCGATGACGAAGCCCATCGTCTCCAGCAGGATCTCCGGCGTCAGGCTGGTGACGTAGGTGCCGTCACCCTGGCGTACGTCGAGGATGCGCATCATCGAGAGGGCGCGCACCGCCTCTCGCAGGGAGCTGCGGGAGATGCCGAGCTGGACCGACAGGTCGGCCTCGCGCGGGAGACGGTCGCCGGGCTTCAGGCTGCCGTCGAGGATCATCTCCTTGATCTTCTCGATCGCCTCGTCGGTCAGCGCCATCGGGATCCTGGTCCTCTCACTCGGTCGGTCGCAACCGTAACGTTGCCATGCCGCCGTCGACCGCCAGGGCCACGCCGGCGGTCGACCCCGAGGAGGGGCTGGCCAGGTACGCGACCGCCAGGGCGACCTCGTCCGCGCTGACCAGTCGGCCGTGCGGCTGGCGCGCGTCCAGGGCGGCACGCTCGGCCTCGGGGTCGTCGGCCGAGTCGAGCAGGCGCTGCACCCAGGGGGTGGCGGCGGTGCCGGGGTTCACGCAGTTCACCCGGATGCCCTCCCGGAGGTGGTCGGCGGCCATGGCCTGCGTCAGGGACTGCACGGCACCCTTGCTCGCGGAGTAGACGGCTCGTTGCTGGATGCCCGTGGTCGCGGCCACCGAGGCGACGTTCACGATCGCCGCAGCGGGGGAGCGCCGCAGGTGCGGGAGCGCGGCGCGCGAGACTCGTACGGCGCCGAGGACGTTGACGTCGAAGACCGCGTGCCACTGCTCGTCGGGGTTGTCCTCGACGGTGCCCTGGGCGCCGATGCCGGCGTTGTTGACCACGATGTCGAGCCGGCCGAGGTCGGCGACCGTCTGCTCCACCGCGGCTCGGATGCTCGCGTCGTCGGTGACGTCGGCGCGGATGCCGAGGGCCTTGGGATTGATGCCCTCGGGGTCGCGGTCGAGGGCTGCGACCTGGGCGCCCCGCTCCAGCAGGACCTCGACGACGGCGGCGCCGATGCCGGAGGCGCCACCGGTGACGAGGGCGACGAGCCCGTCGAGCTCGCGCGCTTCCTGGGGCCTCATGACTGCGTCCCGAAGGCGACGTACTCCTGGCGCTGGCGGCCGAGTCCGTCGATCTCGATCTCGACGACGTCGCCGGGCTGGATGTAGTGGAAGCGGCCGGAGAGCGCGACGCCCTCCGGGGTGCCGGTCATGATCAGGTCGCCCGGGTCGAGCACCATGAACTGGCTGAGGTGGTGGATCACCGTCGCGACGTCGAAGATCTGGTCGGCGGTCACGGAGTCCTGTCGCGGTTCACCGTTGACGAAGGAGCGCATGGCGAGCTTCTGGTGCTCGACCTCGTCGGGAGTCACGACCCAGGGGCCGATCGGGCTGAAGCCGGGGGCGATCTTGCCCTTGCTCCACTGGCCACCGGAGAGCTCGAGCTGGAACTCGCGCTCGGAGAGGTCGTTGGCGACCACGAAGCCCGCGACGTGCTCCAGGCTCTGGTCGGGGGAGTCGAGGTAGGACGCGCGCTTCCCGATCACCACGCCGAGCTCCACCTCCCAGTCGGTCTTGGTGCTGTTGCGCGGGATCGTGACGGTGTCGTTCGGCCCGGCGATGGTGTTGGGGGCCTTGAAGAAGATGACCGGCACCGAGGGCGGCTCCGAGCCGGACTCGGCGGCGTGCGCGGCGTAGTTCATGCCGATGCAGACGATGGCGCCCGGCTGGGTGATCGGGGCACCGACGCGGAGCGTGTCGGCCCCTTCGACGAGAGGGAGATCGCCCGCGGCGAGGGCAGCGGCGGCTCGCGCCGGTCCGTCGGAGGCCCAGAAGGCCCCGTCGATGTCGTCGGTGAGACCGGCCAGGCTGCGCACCTCGTCCTCGAGCACGACGACGGGCAGCTCCTCACCTGCGGGTCCCAGGCGGGCGAACTTCATGGTGTGGCCTCCAACATTGATTAATCGGATCTATGGTGGTCTGCAAGCGCCGAATACGGCACTCAATGCATATTGACAGCCCAAACATCAGATGTCTAGCCTCGACGTGGCGGTCGGATGACCGTGGAGTCAGAGGTTGAGGAGGGCGGATGGAGATCCCGCTGTTCGGACTCGGCTGTGCACCGATGGGCAACCTGTTCCGGCCGCGCACCGACGAGGACTGTCACGCCACGCTCGACGCGGCCTGGCAGGCAGGCGTACGTCACTTCGACACCGCGCCCCACTACGGGCTGGGACTGTCGGAGGAGAGGATCGGGCGGTTCCTGGCGACGCGTCCGCGGTCGGAGTTCGTCGTCTCGACCAAGGTGGGCAGGCTCGTGCGGCCCAACCCCACCTGGGACGGGGAGTCCCAGGACGACATGGGCTTCGCGGTCCCGGCGAGCTCGCACCGGGTCCTGGACTACTCCGCCGACGGCGTACGCCGCAGCCTGGAGGAGTCGCTGACCCGGCTCGGCCTCGACCGGGTCGACATCCTCTACGTGCACGACCCCGAGCTGTCCGGTGACCCGACGGCAGTCGAGACCGCGCTCGCCGGCCTGGCGAAGCTCCGTGAGGAGGGGATGGTCGACGCGATCGGGACCGGATCCCTGTCGGTCCAGGCGCTCACCGCGACGGTCGAGACCGGCCTCGCCGACGTGGTCATGGTCGCCAACCGCTACACGCTCCTCGATCAGTCCGTCGCTGACGGCCTGCTCGAGGCGTGCGACCGGCACGGGACCAGGATTGTCGCCGCGGCCGTGTTCTCCAGCGGCCTGCTCGCCACCACCCCACGCAGGGGTGCCATGTACAACTACGGCGAGGTGCCCGAGGACATCCTCGAGCGCGCGCTGCGTATCGGCGAGGTGTGCGAGGCGCACGGGGTCGAGATCGCCACCGCCGCGCTGCACTACCCGCTGCAGGACCCGCGGGTCGTGTCGGTGGTGGCGGGCGCAGGCCGGCCCGAGCAGGTGAGGCAGAACCTCGAGCGTCTTGCAGCCACGGTCCCCGACGCGCTGTGGGCCGACCTGGCCGGCCAGGGGCTGGTGCCGTCGTGCGCGTAGCCCTCATGGTCACCTGCATCAACGATGCCCTGTTCCCCGACACCGGGCGCAACGTCGTCCGGCTCCTCCGCCGCCTCGGCGTCGAGGTGGACTTCCCCCAGGCCCAGACCTGCTGCGGCCAGCCGATGGTCAACACCGGCTACCTCGACGAGGCGGTGCCGGTGCTCCGCACCTTCGTCCGTGCCTTCGAGGGGTACGACGCAGTCGTGACGCCGTCGGGCTCGTGCGCCGGGTCGGCCCGGCACCAGCACGATCTGGTGGCCCGCCGCAGCGGCGACGAGGGCCTGCGGGCGGCGGCCCGTGAGACGTCCCAGCGGGTCTACGAGCTCAGCGAGTTCCTCGTCGACGTCCTCGGCGTCGAGGACGTCGGTGCCTACTTCCCGCACCGGGTGACCTACCACCCGACCTGCCACTCGCTGCGGATGCTCGCGGTCGGCGACCGGCCGATGCGGCTGCTCCAGCACGTCCGAGGGATCGACCTGGTGGACCTGCCCGGCGCGACCGAGTGCTGCGGGTTCGGCGGCACCTTCGCGATGAAGAACTCCGACACGTCGATCGCCATGGGCTCCGACAAGGCCCGGCACGTACGCGAGACCGGGGCCGAGGTGCTGGTGGCCGGTGACCGGTCCTGCCTGACCCATGTCGGAGGCCTGCTCTCACGGCAGCGTGCCGGCGTGCGCGTCATGCATCTGGCCGACGTCCTCGCCCAGACCGAGCCTGCCGCGGTGGGTGCCTGATGGCCGGCACGTTCGTCGGGATGCCGGTGTTCCCGAAGGCTGCACGCGAGGCGGTCGGCGACTCCCAGCTGCGCCGCAACCTCGCGCATGCCACCGGCACCATCCGCGCCAAGCGCGCCGCCGTCGTCGGCGAGGTCGAGGAGTGGGAGGAGCTGCGCCTGGCCGGTGCGGCGATCAAGGAGAACGTGCTGCTGCACCTCGACGAGCATCTGGTACGTCTCGAGGAGTCGCTCACCAAGGCCGGCGCGACCGTCCACTGGGCGAGCGACGACGCGGAGGCATGCCGCATCGTCGGTGACATCGCCGCCGCACACGACGCCACCGAGGTGGTGAAGGTGAAGTCGATGGCGACCCAGGAGATCGGCCTCAACGAGGCGCTGGCCGCCCGCGGCATCGACGCCTGGGAGACCGACCTCGCCGAGCTCATCGTGCAGCTCGGCGACGACCTGCCGAGCCACATCCTGGTTCCCGCCATCCACCGCAACCGCGCCGAGATCCGCGAGATCTTCGCCTCCGCGATGGGTGAGGTCGGCCGTCCCGCTCCTGACGACCTCACCGACGAGCCCGCGCGGCTCGCTGAGGCCGCCCGCCTGCACCTGCGCGAGAAGTTCCTGCGCGCCAAGGTGGGTGTCTCGGGCGCCAACTTCGCGGTCGCCGAGACCGGGTCCCTCGTCGTGGTGGAGTCGGAGGGCAACGGCCGGATGTGCCTGACCCTTCCCGAGGTGCTGGTCTCGGTGGTCGGCATCGAGAAGGTCGTGCCGACCTGGGACGACCTCGACGTCTTCCTCCAGCTCCTGCCGCGCTCGGCGACGGGGGAGCGGATGAACCCCTACACCTCGGTGTGGTCCGGCGTCACCCCGGACGACGGCCCGCAGGAGGTGCACGTGGTGCTGCTCGACAACGGCCGCACCCGCGCGCTGGCAGACGAGGTCGGCCGCCAAGCGTTGCGCTGCATCCGCTGTTCGGCCTGCCTCAACGTCTGCCCGGTCTACGAGCGCACCGGCGGCCATGCGTACGGCTCGGTCTACCCGGGCCCGATCGGCGCCATCCTCAATCCGCTGTTGAAGGGCGTCGGGCACGACGACCAGACCGACTCCCTGCCGTACGCCTCGACGTTGTGCGGCGCCTGCTTCGAGGCCTGCCCCGTGCGCATCGACATCCCCTCGGTGCTCGTGGAGCTGCGCTCGCAGGTCGTCGACGCCCACCGCGGCGGCGTACCCAAGCCCGAGGCGGTGGCGATGAAGGCCGCCGGCGCGACGCTCGCCTCCGGTCGCCGGCTCGGCCTCGCCGAGCGCCTCGCCGGCACCGGAATCAGGCTTGCCCGCCGCGCCGGCGCGCGCCCCTGGACACAGGCCCGCGACCTGCCCGACCCGCCCACCGAGTCCTTCCGCGCCTGGTGGCGCCGCACCGGAGGAGGTGCCGATGAGCACCCGTGAGGAGATCCTGGGCCGAGTCCGGCAGGCGCTCGGCGACACGCCCCACCCGACCGCTGAGGTGCCGCGCGGCTACCGGGGTGTCGGCGACGACCTCGACCGGTCCGCCGTGCTCGCCCGGTTCGTGGAGAGGGTCGAGGACTACCGCGCCACCGTCACCCGGTGCCGTGCGACGGACGTCGCCGAGGTGCTCGCACGGGCGGTCGCCGGCCGGAGCGTCGTCGTACCCGCGGGCCTGCCGTGGCCGGTCCCCGGATCCGTCGACGACACCGGGCAGTCGGCCGGCGAGCTCGACGCGATCGATGCGGTCGTCTCAGCGGCCGCGCTCGGCATCGCCGCCACCGGCACGGTCGTGCTCGACCACGGCCCTGGTCAGGGACGTCGCGCGCTCACCCTCGTGCCGGACCTGCACGTGTGCGTGCTCGGAGCCGCCCAGGTCGTGGCCGGCGTCCCGCAGGCCGTCGGCAGGCTCGACCCGGCGCGGCCGCAGACCTGGATCAGCGGCCCGTCGGCGACCAGCGACATCGAGCTCGACCGCGTCGAGGGCGTCCACGGCCCGCGCACCCTGCACGTCGTCCTCGTCGACGACCTCTGAGCCTTCGCCCACCCCACCGAGAGGACCCTCACCATGACCCGACACGGCTCCGTGGTCCGGCTGCGCCCCGAGAAGGAGGCGGAGTACGTCGAGCTGCACGCCGCTGTGTGGCCCGAGGTGCTCGAGCGCCTGACCGCCAGCGGCATCCGCAACTACTCCATCTTCCTGCGCGACGGCTGGCTCTTCAGCTACTTCGAGTACGTCGGGACCGACTACGAGGCGGACATGGCCGCGATCGCTGCCCATGACGTGACCCAGCGATGGTGGGAGATCACCGCCCCGTGCCAGGAGCGGCTGCCCACCGCCTCCGAGGACGAGCAGTGGTCCACGATGGCCGAGGTCTTTCACCTTGACTGAGCCCCGGCGTATCGACGCCCACCACCACGTGTGGGACCTCGAGGTCCGCGACCAGGAGTGGACGCGCGATCTCCCGGCCATCCGGCGCTCCTTCTCCTTCGACGATCTCCGGCCCCACCTGGTCGACCACGAGATCGCCGGGACCGTCGTCGTCCAGACCGTCGCGGTCGCCGAGGAGACCCCGGAGCTGCTCGCGCTGGCGGCGGCCACGCCCGAGATCCTCGGGGTCGTCGGCTGGGTCGACCTCACCGCCTCGGACGTCGCCGACCGGCTCGCCGAGCTGCGCGAGCGCCCCGGGGGAGACCTCCTGGTCGGCATCCGGCACCTGGTGCAGTCCGAACCCGATCCCCAGTGGTTGCTCCGTGACGACGTGCTACGGGGGCTCACCGCTGTCGCTGACGCCGGTCTCGTCTACGACCTGCTGGTGCGCCAGCCCCAGCTGCCGGCCGCCGTCGGCGCCGTCGAGCAGATCCCCGGCGGGCGTTGGGTGCTCGATCACGTCGGCAAGCCCGTGATCGAGCCTGCCGCCTTCGACGAGTGGGCGAAACATGTCACCGCGCTCGCCCGCCACGACTCCGTGGCGTGCAAGCTGTCCGGGCTCGTCACCGAGCTCGCCCCGGACCAGCCGATCGACGCGGTGCTTCCCTGGGCTGCGCACGTCATCGACGTCTTCGGCGCCGAGCGCACCATGATCGGATCGGACTGGCCGGTCTGCCTGCTGCGCTCGTCCTACGGCGGGGTGATCGACCTCGCCGACACGGTGCTCGCCGGGCTCGACGACACCGGCCGCGCCGACGTCTGGGGCGGCACGGCCGCTCGGGTCTACGGTCTCGCCACCTGAATCGGCGTCGGCCGGAAACATTGGAAAACGCTTGCCCGTACCTCGTTTGTGATGTTAGACACATGTCATACGTCATATCTCAAGGAGACGGACATGCAGACTCGCACGACACGCCGCGCCCGCGCCGCGGCGGCCGTGGTCCTGGCAGCACTCGGTTCGACGGTCCTCGTCGCCGGTACGCAGCCCGCCACCGCGGCCGAGACGACCCTCACGGTCCACGTCGCCCCTGACGGCGACGACGCCGACCCAGGCACGAAGAGCCAGCCGCTGAGGACGGTGGAAGCGGCCCGCGACGCGCTGGCCGGACGTACCTCCGCGGAGAACCGAGGCACGGTGATCGTCCACGGCGGCGAGTACGTCCTCGACGACGCGATCGACCTGACCGGCCCCGAGCACTCCTGGGTCACCTACCGCGCCGCAGCGGGGGAGAAGGTCCGCCTCACGGGCGCGCACGCCCTGGAAGCTCAAGGCTGGCGGTCGCTCGCGGACCTGTCCGAGGAGGAGCTCGCCCAGCCGCAGTTCTCCTCGAACGCCCGACTCGACTCGCCGGCCCTGCGTGAGGGCGTGTGGGTCTACGACCTGGGCGCCGAGGGCATCGACCCCGGCACGCTCTACAAGAACGGGTTCAACTGGCTGCCGCAGCCCTTCGCCCCCGAGCTCGTCGTCGACGGCGGGACGCAGACGCTCGCGCAGTTCCCCAACCAGGAGGGCTGCACCGGCGCCGACTCCAGCTGTCACCTCTACGGCGACGGCGGCAAGTGGAAGGTGCCCGCGACCAACGACCTCATCCAGTGGACGCTGCGAGACCGGTTCGGGATGGAGCCCGACTGGGCGGTCAGCGGGACGACGCCACGCGCCCAGTTCGAGGACAAGAAGCAGCAGCTCGCCAACCCCGCGGACCGCGACACCTGGTCCCAGGACGAGATGCGCAAGATGACGCCTCCCCTCTACGAGGTCGGTGGCCGTCTGCTCGAGAACAACCGCTACCAGGGCTGGGCGCCTGAGGGCGTGCCGGAGATCATCGATCACGGCACCCGCGGCTTCGGTGCCTACTCCCACATCCCGGTACAGGCCGACCCGCAGGAGCTCACCGACGTCGACAACACGACGTACGAGACCGAGGCCTGGCTCTCGGGCTACCTGGGCAACAACTACGCCAACGACATGGTCCGGCTGGTCTCCTGGAGCGGCACCACGATGTACGCCAAGTACCCCTCGATGTACTGGCCTCGCAACGACTACACCAAGGTCAAGGCGCTCAACATCCTCTCCGAGATGGACGCCGAGGGTGAGTACTACATCGACCGCCACGCGGGCAACGACGTCGTCTACTACAAGCCGTCGGGCGGGACGATGGAGGGCAAGAGCGCGACGCTCCGCGCCTTCGACGACAACATCTTCCGGCTCGAGGGCACCACGGGCGTGACCCTGAAGGGCCTGTCGATGTCGGACTCGTTGATCAGCGCGGTCCAGCTGCTCGACGCCGAGAAGACGCTGATCGACGGCGTCGACATCTCCAACGTCAGCATGGACGCGATCCGCATCGGCGAGACCACCGAGTCCATCACCGCGCTGCCCGACTACGAGACCGTACGCGGCGGCCACGACAACGTCGTGCAGAACTCCTACCTCCACGACCTCGGCGGCGGCGGAGTCCTGCTCGGCGGCGGTGATCGCAGCACTCTCGAGCGCGGCGACAACGTGGCCCGCAACAACGAGATCGCCCGCTTCTCACGGCTGGCGACCTACACGCCGGCCGGCTACCTGTACGGCGTCGGCAACAGCTTCGAGAACAACTACGTCCATGACGCGCCCCACATGGCGGTGCAGATCATGGGCAACGACATGCGCGTCAACCACAACTTCTTCTACGACCTGGTGAAGAACGCCGGCGACCAGGGCGTCGTCTACACCGGGCGTGACTACACCTATCTGGGCAACGAGGTCGCGTACAACTTCTTCGACACCATCGGCGGCTCCAACGACGCGTTCTACATGGATGACGGCGTCTCGGGGATGCGGTTCCACCACAACGTGGTGAAGAACGCGCACTCGGGTGTGTTCTTCCAGTCGGGCCACAGCAACAAGGCGACGGACAACGTGTTCATCGACGTCGCCCAGACCGGCCACGACCAGCTCTACCACCGCAACGGCGAGACCGGCCTTCCCGTGCCCAACGGCTGGGTGGTGCAGAGCCGCTACAACTCGTTCCTCGACGTACGGTCGGGCGAGAAGTACTCGGCCACCGAGGAGGACGTCGCCCGCTGGCACCGTCACTACACAGGCGGCAAGGCCCGCTACTCCGACGGGAAGCCGATCGTGTTCCCGGAGATCGGGGACTGGTACGTCCCGCGCGTCACCGCGACCGGCGAGGACTGCAAGAAGGCCGACTACGCGGCCGACGCCACCAACGGCTGCGACCGCGCGACCGTGTGGGAGAACCCCAACTCCCTCTACGTGCCCGCCCGCAACGCGATCGACCGCTCGGTCATCATCGGCGGCGGCGAGTACCGCGCCGGGGAGAACTCGTTCGCGAGTCCGGCCGCGACCTATCGCCTCGCCACGTGGAGCGACAAGATCAACACCAACCTCAGCAAGCCCGCCTCACTCGAGGCCGCCGGGCTCGACCTCGACACCCTGAGCTTCAGCTTCACCGGCGAGGTCGCGCAGACCTTCGGTCGGGAGTGGGTGGCGACCTGGAACCGGCTGGTCACCAGGGACGGCATCGGGCTCCCCGGCGGCCCGGCCGCCGGCTGAGCCTTCCCGGGCAGAGCAGTCAGGTCGTCTGCGCGATCCACTCGCGCAGGCGACCTGCCTCGCTCGCCAGCAGCGACATGTCGTCGTCGGGCAGGAACTCCAGCAGTACGTCGGTCGGCCGTCCGGTGGCCGCGAGCATCTCCAGGGCCGCCGGCCACAGGTCGGCGCGGGCCGCCAACGGCAGCCGCTCGTGACGTGGCCACCAGGAGAACGCGTGCACCGCACGTACGTGCGGGAGCAGCCGGGCCAGCCCGGCCAGGGCCACTTCTGCCGGCTCGCCCACCCGGGGCTGCCAGTAGGTGCCGACGTTCGGCCGGTCAACCTCGGCGAGGAGGTCGAGGGTGGACTCGACGGTGTCCGCAAGCGTCAGGTCGTGGTGCTCGAAGGCGAGCTCGAGGCCGTGGCCGGACGCCTCTTCGGCCAGTCTCTGAACGCGGCGTACGACCTCGGCGCGCTCGGCGGGGGAGGCGTCGGCCGAGCCGGTGGTGCCGGCCCAGATGCGGAGGCGCGTGCACCCCAACGCCAGCGCCGCGCCGATCAGCGCGACCCCGTCGTCGTCCGGCGTGGCCCGCCAATAGGTGCCGTAGGACGCGACGGCCAGCCCTGCCGCAGCGGTCGCATCGGCCAGGCCGCGCAGGTCGCCGGTGGGCGGGGCGTGGACGTCCGCGCCCCACTCGATGCAGGCCAGGCCGGCCTCCGCGGCGGCCTCGAGCACCCCGTCCGTCGGGAGGTGACGGGCGGTGACCGAGCACAGCCCGGGGCGCAGCAGGGGCCGGCCGGCGGTCGCGCTCAGAGCGCGCCCCGGTAGGTCGTGCCCAGCGTGGAGACGTCGGTGGGGCGATCGGAGGTGTCCACGCGACGCATGCCGTCGTTGGTCTCGAGGAAGAGCGGCGCCTCGGGGTAGCGCAGCTCGTCGTCGAGCGGCACCTTGTCGGTCCACGCGAAGAAGTCGCGCCCGAACACCGCCCGGTCCTTGCGGCCGTAGAGGTGGAGGTCGCCGGCGGTCAGCGGGCTGCGGATGCACCAGTGCACGCCGTGCTCGGCCCATACGGCCCGGTTGGTCATCAGGACCGACTGGCGCTCGTCGGGCGTGAGCACCGTCGTCCAGAAGTCCGGGCCCGGGTCCTCGACGTCGTCGGCGAGGAAGACCAGGTCGTGGGCGTGCCACGCGGTGCTCGGGGCGACGTCGGCCTCGGTGCCCCAGTGGGTCGCCGAGGCGAAGTAGCCGGCCGGGGCCTGATAGTGCGCGTACGTCGCCCGGCAACGCGCCATGAACTCCTCGAGCTCGGCGTCGGGGCGCATCCGGCACACCTCGCGGATGCCGTGCAGAGACAGTCCCATGCCCGCGATCAGCATGGGGGTGTCGCTCTTCAGGGTCGTGCTGGGTGCGACGTACCAGTAGCGGTGGAAGCGGGTCTGGCCGTCCGCGTCGGTCCACGCCGAGCGGGCGACGTGGCGGCACAGCCGGACCGCCTCGTCGAGGTAGCGCTGCTCACCCAGCCGCAGGTGGCCGAGCAGCAGCGGCATGATCATCAGGCCGTAGTACTCCGCGGGCTCGAGGATCCCGCCGGCGACCCGATCCTCGGCCTGTCGCCAGGTGCCCGAGGAGTCGGCGTCCGGGACTCCGGGTTCGTGGTGACGGGCGATGAGGAGGTCGAGGTCCTCGCCGATCTCGGCCAGGCCGCTGTCGTCGCCGGTCACCTCGGCGAGCAGCAGCTTGACCCACACGCGGGCGTACTCCTGGTTGCAGGTGCCGTCCTCGGCCGGGCGCCCGCCGCCGAAGGAGTGGAGGGCGACCAGGTTGCGGCGGACGACGTCGATGATGCGGTCGACCTCGGCGTCGTCGAGCAGGTGCCGGGCGTGCTTGAGCCCGAGGAGCAGACCGATGCTGCCGGTGGCGTTGTGGATCAGGCCGGTCGTGGCCGACTCCCCGACCTGGAAGCCGACGTGCTTGTACTGGTCGTCGTCCTGCAGGGCGCTGCTCTGGAAGCGCATCATCCGGCGCCACACCTCGGCGGCCCGCTCATCGGGCTGCACGGCGAGGAGCTGTGCGACGGCGCCGAGCGCCGGCGCGGAGAAGGCGGCGTGTCCGCTCGTCCAGTCGAGGAAGGTCGCGGGGTTCGTGCCCCACACGCTGTGGTTGTGGAAGCCGTTGATCGCCCCTTCGTCGGTGACCCAGGTCAGGAACCAGCGGGTCAGGTGGGCGAGGTCGGGCGCAGGGGTGGGGGTCGTCACGTCGGTCTCCGGTTTCAAGGTGTCGGTCATGCGCTGGTGGCCAGGCTGGTGGGGTCGACCGGGCGCAGGGGCGGCCGGCCCTCGATCAGGGCACGCACCTCGTCGACGGCGCCGCGGCCCAGGCGGTGCAGCTCACTGCCCTGCGAGCCGGCGATGTGCGGGGTCAGGGTGACGTTGGGGAGGCTCCACATCGGATCCTCAGCGTCCAGCGGCTCGGGCTCGGTCACGTCGAGAACCGCGCGCAGCCGGCCCGAGACGAGCTCGGCGCGGAGCGCGTCGTGGTCGACGATCCCTCCCCGGGCAGTGTTGATCAGCGTCGCGCCGTCGCCCATCGACCCGAGCAGGTGGGCGTCGACGAGGTGCCGGGTCTGCGGCAGCAGCGGTGCGTGCAGCGAGACGACGCGCGAGCGCGCGAAGAGCTGGTCGAGGTCCACGAGCTCGGCGCCCAGCCCGGCGGCGCGTGTCGCGTCGATCGTGGGGTCGCTGACCAGGACGGTGAGGTCGAACGGGGCGAGCAGCTCGATCAACGCCCGGCCCGTGGCCGAGGCGCCCAGCACGCCGATGGTCGTGCCGTACGCACCGTCGATGGTGTCATCGACGGTGAGATCGGAAGCCACGCGCTCGGCGCGGAACCGCTCGGTCAGCGGCAGGACCGACTTCGTCGCCCACAGCACCGCGGCCAGGGCGTACTCGGCGACGGGGCGGGCGTTGGGCTCCACGCCGCAGGTGACCCGGAGGTCACGCTCCCAGGCTGCCGAGGTGAGGAAGTACTTCACCGAGCTGGCGGCATGGACGACGGCGCGCAGCCGTGGCATCCGGGCGAGCGCCGACGCGTCGATGGTCGGCGTGCCCCAGGCGGTGATGAGCACCTCCACCTCGGCGGCACGTGGATCGTCGTAGGACGTCAGCACCCGGTCGGCATCGATGTCGACGAGCTCGCCCAGCTCGGCCAGGAGGGGTGCATCGAAGAATCGATGCTGAAGATGGGGAGTCATCGCAAAAGCGGCGCGCACGAGGCGGATCCTCTCGGTCGTCGAGGCTGTCGGGGCCGTTTCGGAAACGGCGAGATCTGGGCTTGCCCATTTAAACATAAGATGTGTTATCTTCGTCACGTTGGCGCCCGGGATAGCGCTTTCCTCACTCCGGTGGTCGGCAGTCCGAATCGCCAGAGTCCACGCGAACAACCTCCGTCGGATGAAGATCGACGGACGACGAAACGGAGATTCCTGTGGAGACACGACGCTTGTGGAGGGCGGGTGCTGTCGCAGCGGTTCTGCTTCCCCTGATCGCGACCGCGGCCTGTGGAGGCAACGGCGCTGCCAGCGACGACAGCAAGGAGGTGCGGGTGCTGGTCAACCTGACCGACAACCTCACCAAGGACTTCTGGAACGACCTGGTGAAGCCCTTCGAGGACGAGACCGGTATCGACGTCAAGATCGAGGGGCCGACCGGCACCAACGTGAGCGAGACCTTCAGCTCTCAGCTCGCGGCGGGCACTGCCCCCGACGTGGTGCAGTCGATCTTCCCGGACGACCAGATCGCCCCGGAGGTGCTCGACCTCTCCGAGGAGAGCTGGGTCGAGGACACGCCGATGGTCGACACCTACGCCATCGACGGCAAGCGACTGGTCGCCGGTGTCGGCTCCCAGGCGCAGTCGCTCGTCTACTACAACAAGACGGCCTTCGAGAAGGCCGGCATCAAGGCCACGCCGCAGACCTGGGACGAGTTCGACGCCGCGCTCGGCAAGCTCGCCGCCGCCGGCTACACCCCGCTGCAGACCGCGGGCCAGTGGGAGACCGGCCTCCAGCTCCAGCAGCTGTGGCACCCCACCCTCAACACCGAGCAGCCCGAGTGGCAGTCGGCCGTCGCCGACGGCAAGCTGACCCTCGGCGACGCGTTCGAGCCGATGTTCGAGAACTACGCCACCTGGTTGGGCGACGGCTACATCAAGAAGACCGATGTCGGTCTCGACCCGACCACGGCCGACGCCAACTTCATGGACGGCAAGGTCGGGATGTACCCGCTCGGGAGCTGGCTCGTCGCCAGCCTGGACAACGCGGGCGAGCTCCCCTTCGAGGTGGGCGTCTTCTCCCCGCCGGTGGACGAGGGCATGGCCTACCCCGGGCCGCAGGGCGCCACCATGGCCAGCCCCTACATGGTCTACGCCGGTAGCGAGCGCTCCGACGAAGCCCTCCAGCTCGTCGAGTACCTCGTGACCGACCAGGCCGCGATCGAGAGTCAGCTGACCGCCGACGGCGTGTTCCGTGCCGGAGCCTCCGTCGAGCAGTCCCCGGTCGCGACGGAGATCCAGGCGATCATCGACGAGGCACCCGAGCTGGTGGCGGTGGGTGAGGGCGCGGGCGACATCCGCCTTCCCGTCGTGGGACTCAACGACAAGTTCACCGAGATCGTGCAGAGCCTCTACACCGGAACCAGCCCCGAGGACGCCGCGAAGGCGCTCGACGACTGGGCCGAGCAGAATGGCTGACCCCTCGGGGCCACGACGAGGAGAACGATGATGGCTCTCATGAGCGCCAGCAACACCGACAGCCCTCCCGCGGCAGCGGACCTGCCGCGGGAGGGAGGGGGCCGGCCCCGCCGGCCGATCGGCCGGTCATCCGGTTCCCGTCCGCGCACCTCGCGGTGGGTGGAGGCCTCGATGGTGCTGCCCGCGTTGGTGGTCTTCGTCGGCCTTCTCGTCGTGCCCGTCGGGTACGCCGTCTACTACAGCTTCACCGACTACAACGGCTTCCCGACACAGACCCCGGAGATCGTCGGCTTCGACAACTACGTCAGGCTCTTCGAGTCCGCTGACGTCCGAGGCTCCATGGTCGTGACCGCGATCGTCGCGGTCGCGGGGTCGATGGTTATCAACGCCGCGGCACTGGGCCTGGCTCTCCTGCTGTGGCGCACCACGCGCTTCACCGCGTTCGCCCGGGTGGTCATGTTCTACCCTCACGTGCTCAGCCTGATCGTGGTCGGCTTCCTCTGGTCGGCGATCCTGGGCCCGCAGGGCGCCGTCAACTCGCTGCTGGAGAGCGTGGGGAGCAGCCCGCTCCCGTTCCTCAGCGACGAGACCTGGGCGCTCGCCACCTTGATCCTCGTCATCGCCTGGGCGCAGTTCGGCGTCCAGCTGCTCATCTATCTCGCCGGGCTCCAGGCCGTGCCCGCCGAGCTCTTGGAGGCTTCGCGCATGGACGGCGCCAACCGCTGGCAGACCTTCCGCCACGTCACCTGGCCGGCTCTCGCGCCGTCGGTGACGGTGGCCCTGATCACCTCGATGATCTCGTTGATCAAGACCTACGACGTCGTCGTGTCTCTGACCGGCGGCGGTCCGGCAGGCTCCACGAAGACCTTCGCCTACCAGATCCTCGCTGTGGAGTTCCCCAAGCGGCAGGTCGGGCTGGCCTCGGCTGAGGCCGTGGTCCTCATCCTGGTGGCCGCGATCCTCGCGTTCGGCGTGCTCGCGCTGCGACGCCGTCACGACCAGGGGGTCCAGTAATGAGCGCCCTGCGAGCACTGACGGGGCGCCGGAGCCTGACCGGCGAGCGTCGTACACCGGCCTGGTACGCCGCGGTCACAGCGCTGTGCCTCTTCATGCTGGTGCCGATGTACCTCTTGGTCGTCAACGCGTTCAAGGACCAGCGTGACATCGTCAGCAGGCCCTTCTCGCTCTCGCCCGGCCAGTTCACGCTCGAGCATCTCGTCGCGGCCTGGAACAACCCGGACTTCGACATCGCGTTTGGGTACGCCGTGACGATCGGCTTGGTCATCTGCGTCAACATCGTCTCGATCGGCGTGTGCGCGCCCGCGGCGTACGTCATCGCGCGCTCGCCGCGCCCGGTGTTCGGCGCGGCGCTGCTGTTCTTCATCTCGGGCATGTTCATCCCGACCCAGGTGATCCTCGTGCCGGTGATCTTCGTGCTCCGGGCTCTCGGGCTGATGTCGACGTTCCCCGGGCTGGTGCTCTTCATGGCCTCGGCGACGGTGCCGTTCACGATCTTCGTCTTCACCGGGTTCATCCGGATGCTGCCCGCCTCGCTCGACGAGGCGGCGGCGATCGACGGCGCCGGTCCCTACCGGACGCTGTGGACGATCATCCTGCCGCTCATGAAGCCGATCGTGGCGACCGTGTTCATCCTGAACGCGTTGAGCGTGTGGAACGACTTCGCCAGCCCGCAGCTGATCCTGGGTCCCGGCTCAGGCCTCTATACGGTCACCACCGGTGTCTACGCCTCGGTGGGGGAGTACTCCGCCGACTACACGCAGGTGTTTCCGACTCTCCTGCTCGCCGTGCTGCCCATCCTGGTGATCTTCGTGCTCACGCAGCGCTGGGTGATGAGCGGCCTGGCCGCCGGAGCGGTCAAGGGGTGAGGTGTGGGCGGCCGGGTGGCCGCCCACACGCGGGTTCAGCCTTCGCGTTTGCCGGCCTCGGGCAGCGGCAACCTACGGCGGCGCCACGCCTCGAGGATGTGGTTGTTCATCGCGTCCTGTGCCCGCACCGAGTCGCCCTCGGAGATCGCGGCGTGCACGGCCTCGTGCTCACGCAGGGTCACCGCAAAAGCGTCGGGCGTGTCGACCCCGTGGTAGCGGGAGCTCTCCAGCGCGTGGTCCATGAGCGTACGAGCGATGTTGCCGGCGAGCCGGTTGCGGGAGAGCTCCATGACGGTCTCGTGGAAGGCCACGTCGGCGGCGCGGAAGACGTCCTCGTCGGCGGTGCTCTCCCGCATCCGCTGCATCGCCCGGTCGAGCTCGGCGACCTGCTCGTCCGATCGCCGCTGGGCGGCCTCTGCCGCCATCACCGACTCGAGCTGGGCGCGGACGACACTGAGCTCGTCGAGGATGCCCAGCGTCTCGTCGTGCTTGATCAAGGCGGAGAGGACCACTCGGTCCATCGTGTTCCACGCCGTCATCGGGCGCACCTCGGTGCCACGCCCGCGCGCGATCGTGACGAGGCCCTTCTCCTCGATGCGCTTCACGGACTCGCGTACGACAGTGCGGCTCACGCCGAACTGCTCGCTGAGCGGTCCTTCGGGCGGCAGCGCGTCGCCCGGAGCCAGGCGCCCGGAGACGATCGCGTCGACGAGCTCATCGACGACGACCACGCCGAGCATCGGCTGCCGGTCACGCGGCTGGGAGAGGACCGTGGTGGTCCGTGAAAGCGGTTGCGGCATAACCGGAAGTGTAGGACATCGTACGTCGCCGCGACGCTGATCTGACCGTGCGGCGTGGACCCAAGCGAGGCATCTCATCATCCAGTCAGCTCTTGACACGTCATATGTATGACATCACCCTAGTTGCGTGGCGTATGTCACACGGAGCTCGTCTCGGAGGCCGCACGGCCACCCTCGGGTGGTCCTTCTGCCTCGCGCCGGGCGCTCCGCCCCCATAGAGAAGGGAACGGACCATGCAGCAACCAATGACGCGCCGCCTGGGCGCGCTGGCCGCGGCGGCCGTCGTAGCGGTCACCGGCTTCGCCGTCACCACACAGACCGCCGACGCGGCGGGAGGAAAGTGCAAGGCCCTCTGGGTCTCGCCCGACGGCAGCGACAAGGCTGCCGGGTCGGAGAGTGCGCCGTTCGCGACCCTGGAGCGTGCCCGCGACCAGATCCGCGACAAGAAGCTCAATGCCCAGATGGGTTGCGACGTCACGGTCAACGTCCGGGCCGGCGAGTACCAGGTGGACTCCACGCTCGAGCTCGATGACCGCGACAGCGGCAGCAACGGCCACGACGTCGTCTATCGGTCGGTGGACGGACCGGGCAAGGCGGTTCTGACCGGCGCGAAGGAGCTGACCGGGTGGGAGCCGTTCCGCGACGGGATCTACAAGACCAAGGTCGAGCCCGGGCAGCGGTTCTACACGCTGTTCGAGGACGGCGCGCGAGCAGAGGTCGCCCGCTATCCCAACCGTGGGTCGGAGGACTCGCACGGGCCGTACCTCTTCTCCAAGCTCGGCGAGCCCGAGAAGGAGGCTGTGCGGCAGTGGCTGTACTGGGAGGAAGGTGACTGGGACCCGGCGTGGGACGACACCCCGACCAGCAACCCCTTGGCCAACGCCCAGGTGACCGTGTGGTCCGGTGGCTCCTGGAGCTGGTTCACCGACACCGTGCCGCTCGGTGGGGCCGACTACCGCAAGGGCTTCGCCACCCTGAAGTACTGGACCCGCTACGCGCTGGTCAACAGCGGTGGCGGCTCGCGCTACTTCATCCAGAACGCTCTCCCGTTCCTCGACCAGGCGGGTGAGTACTACTTCGACTACGCCAACAACGAGGTCTACTACAAGCCGAAGGGCGACATCAGCAAGGTGCGGATCATGGCGCCGACGGTGAAGAAGCTGGTCGATGTGAAGGGTGCGACGCCGGAGCAGCGCGCACACGACATCACCTTCGACGGGATCGGGCTGCAGCACAGCGACTTCGTCGACTGGTACCGCGCGGGATGGATCTCGGCGGGCGACTCGGGTGAGCCCCACAAGTACCCCGAGTACGACCGGCAGATCGAGATGCCGCGCAACCGGTTCGGTGCGATCACGCTGGAGAACACCAAGGACATCACGCTGACCAACCTGCATGTCTCCGACACCGGGTTCATGGGTGTCTACGCCCTGTTCGCCAACGAGGGGCTGAAGGTCACCAACAGCTGGTTCGAGAACATCGGCGCGGACGCGATCAAGATCGAGGGTGGCTGGCCCGGCGAGGGCGACCTGAGCCACGGGCACACGATCTCCAACGTGTTCATCGACCACATCGGCGAGCTGGTGCCCGGCGACGCTTCCGGGATCGAGTTGATGGACACCGGCAACAACCTGGTCGAGAACGTCTTCGTCAACCACTCCGCGCGGTACGGCATCAGCCTGGAGTCGCGTCCGGAGGTCATCGACGGCGAGCAGTACACCGACAACAACACCTTCCGCTACATCGAGATCCAGAACGCCGGCCTGGACTCGGGTGACATGGGCGCGTTCTACACGTACGGCGTGGCCAACCAGGATCCGCACCCCGTCAAGAACAAGGTGGAGCAGATGGTGATCGGTGACGTGCTGACCGACCCGGTCGGGGAGATGCCCGACTCCGGCACGCGCGGCATCCACATGGACGCCGGCGGCTGCGGGTTCTCCTTCGCCAACATCGAGGTCGGAGAGACCACCGACCAGTCCTACCAGTCCTACCAGTGCAACGAGGTCACCAACGGCAACTGGAACGACGGGTTCGACGCCTCGAAGATGGAGTACGACAAGATCGGCATCACCTCGGAGTTCCCCTACGACGTGACCGCCCAGATCGAGGCGGCCCGCTCCTAGGGATCCGCTGACCCGGCTTCGTGCTGGGAGCACCACCACCGCAGGCCCGGCGCGTTGCGCCGGGCCTGCAGCCGTCTCGGGTTGGATCGCTCTGCCGGGACTCGAGCGATGATAAGAGGTCCTTATGACCGTGGTGGCTGCGCGATGCTCCCGCCGGACGCATAGGCACTGCCGTCTCCACGCCAACGTAGAGGTCCTCTAGGTTGGTGACGCGTCGCTCGACGTACTCCTGCCCGAAGGGAACGGCGAAGCCATGAACATGAACGAACCAGGTGTGGATCTGAGCATCGACGGTGTGGTGGCGACCGTGCTGCTGGACCGTCCTGACGTACGCAACGCCCAGCATCCGGCGATGTGGGCGGCGATCGCCGAGTTCCTCGAGTCGCTTCCGGCTGAGGTGCGGGTCGTGGTGGTGCGTGGGGCGGGTGGCACGTTCTCCGCGGGGCTGGATCTGTCGCTGGTCGACCCGGGTCAGACCGAGGTGGCGGGGAGCCTGGTTGCGACGCTGGGGCGGAGCGACCAGGAGGTCGTCGATCTGATCGGGGAGTATCAGCGGCCGTTCGCGGCGCTTGCGGAACCGAGGTTCATCTCGATCGCGGTGGTCGACGGGTACGCGATCGGGGCCGGTTTCCAGATGGCGCTGGCGTGCGACCTGCGGATCATGGCCGACGACGCCTGGTTCTGTATGAAGGAGCCTGCGCTGGGGCTGGTTCCCGACCTGGCCGGAACCAAGCCTCTGGTCGAGGCAGTGGGCTATTCGCGAGCGCTCGAGATCTGTGCGACCGCGCGCAGGGTGGGCGCTGCGGAGGCGGGGCGGATCGGGCTCGCGCAGAGTGTCGTGCCGGCCGCCGAGCTGGACTCGACGCTCGCCGACCTGGTCGGGTCGCTCGTCGCCCACGATGCGACCGCGGTGCGGCGTACGCATGCGCTCTTGGCGGCTGCGTCGAGCCGGAGCCTCGACGAGCAGCGTCTCGCCGAGCGCACCGCCCAGGTGGGCCGGCTCCGCGCCGTGCTCGGGCGCTGAGCCTGCGCCGAGCGCTGGCCGGAGCAGCCGCCTACGACACCGGCTGTCCGTGGTCGACGAAGTCGATGCCGAGGGCCAGTTGGCGCAGCCGGGTGCCGAACCAGGCGGCCGCCAGGCAGATGACGAGGTACATCGAGACGGCTTGGGTCGCGTAGTTGGGGTAGTGGAGCACCCAGATCACGTGGTCGTCGGGCGAGGCCGGGTCGGCCCAGATGTAGGGCATCATCCACGCGATGAAGCCGCCGGTCAGCTGGGAGGCGACGAAGATCAGCAGGGCCTCGCCGGCGCGGCTCCACCACTGGCGAGGAAGCTCGCGACGGAGCGCGGGCCCGACCTTGCGTACGAGCCCCGGCCGCCATCCGGCGCCGGGCGCGACCCGGGCCGAGAGCCGTGGCGCCACCGCGACCAGCAGGAACGACAGCACCATGAACGCGGTGATGCCGAACGAGGTGATCCCCGGAACCAGGGCGACCCGGCTCCGCATGAGGCCCGGGGTCAGCAGCAGTGCCGCAAGCGGGGCTCCCACGAGCAGTGCCGCGACGTAGCACCGGAGCAGTGCGCTGGCGAAGGTGGGGGAATCAGTGGTCGTCCGGGGTGGCGAGAGCTCGATCTCCATGGGTGGAGAATAACCTGTTATTTCACTAAGGTGAAACAAATTTCGGGAAGACGGGAGAGGCCGCATGTCGGAGGACGGCAACCGGCTCGGCTCCGAGCTGAGCCTCCATGTGGTGATGTTCCATGAGGCCATCGCTCACCGGCTGGGCGTCAGCAACAGCGAGCACAAGATGCTCGATCTCGTCGCCCGCCACCCCGACGGCATCACCCCCGGCGAGCTCTCGGCCGCGACCGGCCTGAGCAACGCGGCCGTCACGAAGATCGTCGACAAGCTGGTCACCGCCGACTACGTACGCCGAGAGCGCAGCTCACGTGATCGCCGGTCGTTCCGGATCCACACCACGCCTCACTTCCAGCAGACCTCACGCCCGACGGCGGCCGGCCTCGCTCGGCGGATCGAGGAGATGAACCAAGGCTTCGATCAGGAGGAGCTGGCCGCCATCGGACGCTGGATCACGGGTGTGATCGAGGCTCTCCGGATCGAGACCGAGCGTCTGGAGTCAGGCGACCACTGAGGTCGAGCGCCTCGGCCGTTCGCTCGGGTAGGTGTAGGTGTCGGGGATCGTCGCCAGCTGCTGGTTGGTCTCGGGAGGGCGCGCTGAAGTTGCCGTGGTTTCGTTTCAGCGTTTCGCCGCCGACCCTTGGTTCGATTGTTTCTCGATCGCGCACCGCGTCAAGGACGGGCTTCGCCCGCCGGCTTCGCCGGTCGCCTCCGGCGATCCTTGACCCGGCACCCGATCGAGAAAGATTTGGCCTGTATCGGGTCGGCGGCGAGGGTGTGGTGCAACGGATTCAGTTGGGTGCGGGCCTGAGGCTGTGGGCTGGTCATGTGCGGGTGGCTCGGTGCCTCGTGGGGGCCTATGACAGTGGACGAGACCTTGTGAATCGTTCACAAGCCAGCCGTCGCTCTGGACGGGTCGGGTTCGGTGCCGGCAGGGTCAGGATTTCCCCACTGACCCGGAGAGTTCCCCACGGGCGCGGAGGTTCCCCACCCTCCGGAGCGTGGGGAACCTCCGCCGCCGTGGGGAGATGTCCCCATCGGGAGGGAAGCGGCCAGTGTGGAGTCGAGGGAGCTGGCCCGAACGCTCCTGGGGCACCGGGACGGACGGTTTCAGCGAGTGCTGAGCCGTTCGGCGGTGGGGTCGTGTGGCCCGACGGCAGGAACCGGTGGAGTGATTCCGTGCCCAGCCGGTTACGGGCGGCGGGTGAACCGGATGGAGCCGTCGGGTAGTCGCTCATGGACGTAGGCAGGGTTGTGCGCCAGGCGGTGATGGTGGGGGCAGAGCAGGGCGCCATCTTTGAGGTTGGTCTTCCCGCCTTCGGCCCAGGGGTCGAGGTGGTGGGCGTCGCACCACTCCGGTGGCATGTCGCAACCCTCGGCCTGGCAGCACTTCTGCTGCAACCGGAGCGCTTTGCGCTGGATGGGCTGGAAGAACCTGCTGCCCCTGCCGGCGTCGAGCACTTCACTGTCGCCGCCCAACACCCAGGGGATGATGGTCGCGTTGCACGCCATCCTCCGGGCCTCGGCCGCGCTGATGGTGGTGCCGTTGGTCTCGTCGTAACCCAACGTGGCGATGCCGAGGTCCTTGCGGAGCTCCTCGAGGCTGATCACCACGTTGATGGTCGTCGCGTCACCACCGTGCCGAGGCAACGCGGCGGGGTCGACGGTCTCCATCAGTCGCGCGAACCCCTGGCCCATCAACCGCTCCCACGGCGGCAGCGGGGCGCCCTTGCCGACCAGCTGCTGCTTGCGGGGCTGGGCATAGGCCTCGACCAGCCGCTTGAACCGCATCCCGATCGAGGTCGGCAACACACCCTCGAACCCGACGGTGCCGTCGTGGTTGTCCCACACCCGCAGAGCAGTCTTCTGGTGGGCGCGTTCCTCCTCAGCGAGGAGTGCTTTGGCTTCGGCGTCTTCGAACCGGACCGGGTCGATCTCGGCCAGGATCCGTTTGCCGACGACGCGGAGCTCGTTCGCGGTCAACCCGGTGGCGTAGTCGACCAGCAGCTTCTCCGCCAGGACCAGGTCCTCGGCACTGGCGACCGGATTGGCCTCGACCTTGTCCAGCGCCTTGGTGATCACCCGGGCCTTGTCCAGGGACACGACACCCTCGGCGAGGCCGGCGGCGACGAGGTCGTACTTCGCGACACCGGCGGCGAGTTTGATCTGGGAGCGTGCCACGGCCTTGTCGACCAACAACTCAGTCCGCATCCACGCGGAGGCGTCTTTGGCGCCGGTTTCTTCGGCGATGTCGCCTGCCGTGGCGAGCACCCGGAGTGTCACTGCGGCCAGCTTGGCCTGGAGCTTCTCCAGTCGCTCCAGCGAGTCCTTCTTCTGCCCGGTGCGCCAGTAGGCAGGGTCTCGGGTGAGCAGTCTGTCGAGGGAGGTTTCGATGGCGCTCAGTTCTGCGTCGATCGCATTGTCGGGGTTGGTGTCGCGGTCGAGACTCATCGCCATCCCTCCCTTCAAAGAGGTGTTGTGATGCGTCTGATTCTACGCCTCAAGCACTCCAGTGACTACCTATTTTCCCAGGTCAAAGCCAATTTTAGCGGTGAGCGACCTGCATCGCTTTTGTGGATGGTAAGTGGCCCGAAGGGCCACCCTTCCACCCCATCAACCTCACCTGTCCCAAGCAGAATCCGCTGCGCCACACCCGGGCCGCCGCCCCGATAGCCAGCCAAATCTTTTCTCGATCTGGACCGGCGTCAAGGACGGGCCTTCGGCCCGCCGGCTTCGCCGGCCGCTTCGCGGTCCTGGACTCCGGACCAGATCGAGAAGACCCTCCAAGAACGGGTCGGCGGCCCACCCCAACCCCAAAACACAGTCGCGATAGAGCCCCGACATCAGGCAACAAACGGCGTAGTACCGAAGCGCCCCACGGCGATGAAGAGGGCCAGGGCGAGATAGACCACGTTGACCATGACCAGCTTTGCCTGGCCGAGGCGGCCGTGGGTGATCATCGCGCCGATCATCAACGCGATCCAGCAGGCGGCGGTGATGGGCACGACGACAGGTGCGACACCTAGCACGGCGGGAAGGGTGAGTCCGATCGCCGCCAGGATCTCGAGTACGCCGAGGGTCCTGACGAAGGCAGGCTTGGCGTCACGGATCCATGCGGCGCCGTCGTGCTGGGTGAGCTTCTCCAGTGGCATGAAGGTCTTGGTGATGCCTCCTGCGAGGGCGATGAGAGCCAGCAGTCCGGCGGTGATCCATAGGGCGACGTGCATCAGTTCTCTCCTTGTCCGTGGGTTCACCACTGGAGACGAGATGACGCGATGCCGTGTGACACGACGGCAGGCCGCCGCCCCGGTTGCGGTCAGAGAGAAGGAGGTCAGCGCTGCTTCTGGGAGATCAGGGCCGCAAGGGTCCGTGCGCCGGCCACGATGTCGTGGCCCAGGCGTACGGCGGGTTCGGGAGCGTGGCTCTGCTGGGCTCCGCCGACGGCCACGACGAGATCGGGGCGGTGGTCGTGCAGAGCGGTGATCACCGCGGCGGCGGCGATGATGTCGGCGGTGGTGGGGATCACGAGCACCGCGGCGGCGAGGTCGGGATCGTCGACGACACCGAGCCAGTCGTCGATCGGCAGGTCGGCACCCAGGTAGTCGGTGTCCATGCCGTGCCGTCGGGCGGCTACGGCGAAGGCGAAGAGACCGATCTCGTGGCGGGTGTTGGGTGCCGTCCCGAGGGCGATGCGGGGCCCGTGGCCGTGGGCTGCCGCCGCCTCGTACGCGAGGGCGAGGCGCCGCATCACCGCGTTCGAGGCGAGGTGCTCGCCGGCGATGCTGACCCGACCGTCGGCCCAGGCGTCCCCGAGCTCCTCCAGGGCGGGGAACACGTGGTCGGTCATCACCGTCTCGAAGCCGCCCAGGGCGAACACCTGGTCGAGGGTCGCAGCCAGGTCGGTGGTGTCGAGTGCCGACGCGGCGGTCGTCAGTCGCTCTGCGAGGCCGGCGGAGGGGTTGGCTCCGTCGCCCCGCCCGTCCATGGCGATCTGGTCAGCGGGCTGCGCGCGATCGAGCCGGATCGCCTCGGCCGCAGCCAGGCCGGCCGACCATCCCTGGTCCACGAGCTGCTTCATCGAGCGCAGCACGGCGACGTCGTGATCGCCGTACAGGCGGTAGCCGCTCTCGGACCGGTGGGGAGCGATGACGCCGTACCGGCGTTCCCAGGCACGAAGCGTCGCGGTGGTGATGCCGACCCGCTGTGCCGCGTGCTTGATGGTGTACATCTGCTCGGCTACCGGCCCAGTCGGTCCAGGGTCGCGCGCATCTGCTCGGAGGCGGAGTCACCCAGGCGGGTGAACGCGGGGGTCAGCAGTGGGGCCACCATCCTGGCCATGCCTTTCAGCTCGAAATCGGCCACGTAACGCACAGAGGTGCCGCCCGTGGCTGTCGGTACGAAGGTCATCGTGTCATGGGCCACGACCGTCTTGTTCTCGCCTCGTAGCGTCACACGCTTCCCGGGCTCGTACACCTCGACCACGTAGGTCAGATCGGTGTTGCGACCGAGGAAGCGAGAGGTGTTCGCGTACGCCGTCCCGACGCCGCCGTCGCCGGAGATGCGGTCGGTGCGCACGGTGCCCGGATCCCACTCCTCGGTGTTGGTGAAGTCGGCCAGGAAGTCGAACACCTGGGCGGTCGGTGCGGAGGTCTCCACGGTGCGATCGATCCTCATGTCGTGCCCCTTTCAAACCTTTGACATACCTTGAACAAACATTGTACGTTCAATCTCAGAAACTAGCCAGCGGCCATGCCGTTGCACGACGAGGGAGTTCCCATGAGCCGAGCGGCCCATACCCGGCGACCAACGGTTGCCGTGATCGGTGGCGGAGTCTCCGGGCTGACCGCGGCGTACCTCCTCGGCCGCAGCCACGACGTCACGCTCTTCGAGGCCGAGCCGAGGCTCGGCGGCCATGCACACACCCACGATGTCCCGACCGCGTCGGGAGCCGTCCTCCGGGTCGATAGCGGCTTCATCGTGATGAACGAGCGCACCTACCCGAACCTGCTCCGCCTCTTCGGAGAGCTCGGCGTCGAGACCCGGCCGACCGAGATGAGCATGAGCATCGACTGCGACGACTGCGGGCTGTCGTACGCCGGCGGCAAGGGCCTGGGCGGCATCCTGGCCGACCCGCGTCGCCTCGGTGACACGCGCTTCCTCCGCATGCTGGCGCAGGTGCCGCGGTTCCACCGTCGCGCCCGCCGTCTGCTCGAGACCGACAGCGACCTGACGTGGGGGCAGTTCCTCGACGAGGGCGGTTTCAGCGACTACTTCGTCCAGCACTTCGCCGTGCCGCTGGTCTCCTGCGTCTGGTCGTGCGGCGACGAGGATGCCGCCGCCTACCCGGCGCGGCACCTGTTCGCCTTCCTCGACCACCACGGGATGCTCCAGGTCACCGGGTCGCCCACGTGGCGCACGGTCGTGGGCGGCTCCCGTGCCTATGTGGACAAGATCGCCGAGCGACTGGGCGAGATCCGTGTCGGTGAAGCGGTGACCGCCGTGGAGCGGTACGCCGACGGGGTCGAGGTGCGCACCGAGGCCGGGTCCAGGCACTTCGACCGTGTGGTGCTGGCGACCCACGCCGACCAGGCCCTGCGGCTCCTGGCCGATGCGTCCCCGGAGGAGAAGGCGGATCTGGCCGCGATCGGGTACTCGCGGAACGAGACCTGGTTGCACCGCGACGCCGCCCTGCTGCCGGCCTCGCCTCGTGCCCGCGCATCGTGGAACTATCGCCTCGACTCGTGCGACGGAGGCGCCGACAAGGTCGTCGTCAGCTACTGGATGAACCGGCTCCAGGGTCTCGAGGACCACGACGAGCATGTGGTGACGCTCAACGCCACCGAGCATGTCGACCCGGCCAAGGTCACCGCACGGATGAGCTATGAGCACCCGGTCTTCACCACCGAGGCGGTCGCGGCAGCGGCCCGGCTGCGTACGGCCGGTGGACCTCGCCTGGCCTTCGCCGGTGCCCACCTCGGCTGGGGCTTCCACGAGGACGGCTGTCGCTCGGGCGTCGAGGCGGCAGAGTCTTTCGGGGTGACGTGGTGATCCCGTCGCCGGCCTTTCCCGAGGTGCCCGCGCTGGTCGTCGGTCATGTCAGCCACACCAGAGAGGTGCCGTTGCGGCACGCGTTCCGCCACCGCAGCTACCAGTGGCTCATCGACATCGACGATCTGCCTCGACTGCCGTTCTGGCTGCGTCCCCTGGCCGGGTTCCGGGCAGAGGACCATCTCGACGGGGGCTCGTCGGGACGTGGTGTCCGTGGCGACCTCGGCGCGTTCCTCGCCGGCCACGGCCTCGACCTCGCGCCGACCGACCGGGTGCTGATGCTGGCGAACGCCCGCGTCCTGGGCCACGTCTTCGACCCTCTCACCGTCTTCTGGGTGCAGTCGGACGACGGCGTGCTGCGCGCGGTCGTCTTCGAGGTGCACAACACCTACGGCGGCCGTCACGCCTACCTGCTCGACATCGATCGAAAAGGGCGCGCCCGCACCGACAAGGCCTTCTACGTCTCGCCGTTCAACGACATGGCCGGGACCTATGACATCCGGCTACAGGTCGACCCAGGTCAGGTCGCCGTGACCGTCGGCCTCGACCGCGACGGCGCCCGCGTGCTGACCGCGACCACCCGCGGGATCCCGGAGCCCGCGACGCGTCGTGCGCTGCTGCGAGTCAGCCTCACCCACCTGCTGATGCCCCACCGGGTCAGCGCGCTCATCCGGTTCCACGGGATCCGGCTGTGGCTGCGCAGGTTGCCCATCATCCCTCGTCCAACCACTTCTAAGGAGGTCACATCATGAGTGCAGAGCCGGTGTCGCTCGAGCTGCCGATGCAGAGAGAGCCCGCGGCCGCCGCGAGCCTACGAGCCCGTGTCGCCAAGCAGATTCTGCGCCTGGTGACCCGGCAGGTCCCGGTCGACCTCGTGCTCCCGGACGGCGGCCTGCTCAACCAGCGAGGTGGGTCGCGTACGGAGGGGCGGCCGGGCATCGTCCTGCGGCGCCCGGAGTCGCTCTACCGACGACTCGCGGAGAACCCGAAGATCGGCCTCGGAGAGGCCTACACGGCCGGAGACTGGCACGCGGCCGAGGACACCGACCTCGCGGACGCGCTGGCACCGTACGCCGAACGCCTCTCCGGGCTGATGCCGAGCTGGATGCTGCGGCTGAGCCGGCTCGTCGACCTGCCGATCCCCGCCGACCAGCGCGGCGCCGTCGAGCACACCCAGGAGAACATCTCCGCCCACTACGACCTGGGGAACGACATGTTCGCCGCGTTCCTCGACCCGAGCCTCAGCTACAGCTCGGCGCTGTTCGACCGCAGCCGTCCGGTGGCCGATCAGGACCTGGAAGAGGCACAGCTGCGCAAGGTCAACGCGGCCCTCGACCTGGCCGGCGTCGGTGCCGGTGACGACGTCCTGGAGATCGGTACTGGGTGGGGGACCCTCGCGATCGAGGCAGCACGTCGCGGCGCCCGCGTCACCACCATCACGCTGTCGGTCGAGCAGGCGGCGCTGGCCCGGGAGCGGATCGAGGACGCGGGGTACACCGACAGGGTCGAGGTGGTGGTGCAGGACTACCGACACGTCGCCGGCACCTTCGACGCCGTGGTCAGCATCGAGATGATCGAGGCGGTCGGCGAGCGCTACTGGCCCGACTACTTCGCCGCCCTGTCCCGTCTGGTCCGTCCCGGGGGTGCCGTCGCCCTGCAGGCGATCCTGATGCCGCACCAGCGCTATCTGACGACCCGGAACTCCTACGGGTGGATCCAGAAGCACATCTTCCCGGGCGGCCTGATCCCGTCCACCACGGCGATCTCCGAGCAGGCCGGCCAGGTCGGGCTGAGCGTGACCCGCACCGACCGGTTCGGCGCCGACTACGCCGAGACGCTCCGCCGCTGGCGCTCCGCCTTCCTGGCCGCGTGGCCGGCGATCCGGTCCGAGGAGTTCGACGAGGAGTTCCGTCGCACCTGGGAGTTCTACCTCGCCTACTGCGAGGCGGGCTTCCGGGCCGGAGCCATCGACGTCGCCCAGATCCGGCTGGAGGCCGAGGATCGGGACCACTCATGACGACGTCCGTGATGTGGTTCCGGCGGGACCTGCGGCTGGGAGACCATCCCGCCCTGCAGGCCGCGGCCGCCAACGGGCCGGTGGTGCCGCTGTTCGTGCTCGACCCGCGCCTGGCCGGCTCCGGGCGGAGGTGGGAGCGGCTGCTGGCCTCGCTCACCGCGCTGCGCGAGGAGACGGGCGGGGCACTGGTGATCCGTCAGGGCGACCCGGCCGAGGTAGTGGCCCAGGTCGCCGCCGAGGCCGGAGCGAGCCGGGTGCACATCTCGACCGAGACGACCCCTTACGGCCGGCGGCGCGACGAGGCCGTGGAGCGGCGGCTGGCGGATACCGGCATCGGCCTGGTCGGCACCGGCAGCCCCTACGCCGTGACCCCGGGCAGGATCCGGAACGCAAGCGGGGCGCCCTATCGCGTCTTCACGCCCTTCCTGCGGGCCTGGCGCGAGCACGGGTGGAGGGCACCCGCCGGTGACGCTGAGGTCGAGTGGATGACGAAGCTCGAGTCGGACCCGCTGCCGGACCATCCCGAGCATCTGGACCAGGAGGCCGGCGAACGTGCGGCGCTCCACCGATGGGAGGACTTCTGCGCCGAGGACCTGGCCGGCTACGCCTCAGCCCGGGACCGGCCCGACCTCGACTCGACCAGCCGCATCTCGACGGCCTTGAAGTTCGGCGAGATCCATCCGCGTACGCTCCTCGCCGATCTGGATCAGCACGGCCGCGGTGCCTCCGGAGAGGACGTCGAGCGCTTCGTCGCCGAGCTCGCCTGGCGCGAGTTCTACGCCGACGTGCTCTGGCACGACCCCGGGTCGGCCTGGCGTGACCTGCGGGGAGGGCTGCGCGGCATGCAGTACGACGAGGACCCCGAGCTGCTGGAGGCCTGGAAGTCGGGCACCACCGGCTTCCCGTTCGTCGATGCCGGCATGCGGCAGCTGCTCGCGGAGGGCTGGATGCACAACCGGGTGCGGATGGTCGTCGCGAGCTTCCTGATCAAGGACCTGCACATCTGGTGGCCGGCCGGCGCCCGGCACTTCCTCGACCATCTCCTCGACGGCGACCTGGCCTCCAACAGTCACGGCTGGCAGTGGGTGGCCGGGACCGGAACCGACGCCGCGCCCTACTTCAGGGTCTTCAACCCGATCACCCAGGGGCTCCGGTTCGATCCGCAGGGTGACTACGTCCGGCGCTGGGTACCTGAGCTTCGCCACCTTCCGGGGGCAGCCGCCCACGAGCCGTGGCGCCACCCCGAGGGCTTTACCAACGGCTACCCTGAACGCATCGTCGACCATGCCGAGGAGCGCCGCGAGGCGCTGGCCCGGCTGACAGAGCTGAAGGACTCGACCTTATGACTTTGTTGCGTACGACGACCCACGAGTTCCGCCACACGGTGCCGGCCGCGGCCGATGTCGTCTTCGACTGGCACGGCCGATCCGGCGCGTTCCAGCGGCTGGTTCCGCCGTGGCAGCCGGTCCGGATCGCCGAGGAGGCCCAGGACCTCGCCGGAGGCACGGCGGTGCTCGACTTCCCGGTCGGCCGGCGCTGGGTGGCCCAGCACCTCCCCGAGGAGTACGTCGCCGGTCACCGCTTCGCCGACCGCCTGGTCTCGCGTCCGTTCCTGGTGCCGGTGTCATGGCACCATCGCCACGACTTCGAGAGCGTCGGCGAGGGCACGACCGTGATCGACAGGGTCACGACGACACTGCCGAGGCGGCTGCTCGAGCCGATGTTCGCCTACCGGCAGCGTCAGCTCGCCGACGACCTGGCGGCTCACCGCTCAGCGGCCGGTACACCTCGGCTCACCGTGGCGGTCACCGGCGCATCCGGCCTGGTGGGGAGCGCGGTCTCGGCCTTCCTGACGACCGGCGGACACACAGTGGTCCGCCTGGTGCGCCACCGGCCGACCGCTCCGGACGAGCGTGCCTGGGACCCCGACGATCCCGACCCGGCCTCGCTGGCCGGAGTGGACGCCGTAATCCACCTGGCCGGGCACAGCATTGCCGGCCGGTTCACCGACAGGCACAAGGAGCAGATCCGCAGCTCGCGCATCGGGCCCACCCGTCTGCTCGCCCGGGCCAGCGCGAAGGCAGGAGTGGGTGTCTTCGTCTGCGCGTCCGCGATCGGGATCTACGGAGCCGACCGCGGCGAGGAGGTCCTCACCGAGGACTCCACGACCGGCGACGACTTCCTCGCCCACGTCGTCCGCGACTGGGAGGAGGCGGCCCTGGCCTCGGTCGACCCGGAGATGCGGGTCGTCCTGGTGCGTACCGGAATCGTGCAGAGCCCGCGAGGGGGAGCTCTGCGCCTGCAGCGGCCGCTGTTCGCCACCGGCCTCGGCGGCCCGATGGGGTCGGGGGAGCAGTGGCAGTCGTGGATCGCGATCGACGACCTCGTCGACATCTACCACCGTGCGCTGGTGGACCCCGGCCAGTCGGGCCCGGTGAACGCCGTCGCACCAGAGCCTCTGCGGCAGCGTGCCTACGCCGCCGCCCTGGGCCGAGCACTGCACCGTCCGGCGATCCTGCCGACACCGTCGCTCGGCCCCCGTCTGCTCCTGGGCAGGGAGGGAGCGCAGGAGGTGGCCTTCGCCAACCAGCGGGTGGTCCCGCAACGACTCCTCGGGCTCGACCACCGCTTCCGGTTCGTCGAGGCCGAGCAGGCGCTGCGACACGTCCTCGGGAGCGTACGCACATGAAGCACGCCGCAGGATCTGACCAGGGTCTCGACCGCCTGCTCGACCGAACGGTCGTGCTGGGCTACTCCCGCCTCGGCTACACGATCCGTCGCCGTCGCTGGGCCGAGGGTGACCCGCGCCCCGGAGCGCTGGCAGGGCGGACCGCCTTTGTCACCGGCGGCGGGAGCGGTCTCGGCGAGGCCACCGTGCTGGGCCTGGCCCGGCTCGGTGCGCGCGTCCACCTCCTCGTACGCTCGCCCGAACGCGCCGCACCCGCGGTCGAGAGGATCGAGCGGCTGCTCCGCGACGAGGGGCGGGCCGCCGACCTTCGGACGGAGCGCTGCGACGTCTCCGATCCGGCGATGATCGACGCGTTCGCCGAAGAATTCTGTGCGCGCGACGGCGGCCGCACCGCCCTCGACGTACTCGTGCACAACGCGGGGGTGATGCCGCCCGAGCGGACCGAGTCGGTCGAGGGCCACGAGCTGTCCGTCGCCACCCATGTGCTCGGGCCGATCCGGCTGACCGAGCATCTGCTGCCGGCCCTGCGCCGCTCGGAGCGCGGCGCCAGGCAGGTCTTCGTCGCCTCGGGCGGGATGTACACCCAGCCGCTTCCCGTCGACGACCCGGAGTTCGAGGAAGGCACCTACAAGGGCGCCGTGGCCTATGCGAGGTCCAAGCGCATGCAGGTGGAGCTGGCACCGATCCTCGACCGGCGGTGGTCACCGGACCGGATCTCCACCTTCGTCATGCACCCGGGCTGGGCGGACACACCGGGCCTCGCCCGATCGCTCCCCGCCTTCCGTACGTTGACCCGACCGCTGCTGCGCCCGGCCGAGGAGGGCGCGGACACGGCGGTGTGGCTCGCGGCCACCGAGCCCGCCCCGCCGTCCGGCACCTTCTGGCACGACCGTCGCCAGCGGCCCACGAGCTATCGGTCAGCGACCCGCCCGGGTCGCGGCGGGGCCGAGGCGCTGTGGAGCTGGGCGGCGGCCGCCGCCGGCCTGGAGAGGCCTTAGCTCCGATGCCACCCGACGCATTCATCACCCCTACTGGAAAGGCCCGACCATGCGCTCCGCGCTAGCAGCTCTCGCACAACTGACCACGAGAAAGGCCACCGCGTGGCTGGTCCTGGTGGTCACGGTCCTCCTGGCCGGTGCGGTGATGGTCATCGGATCTTCCCTGGAGTCCGCCAGCTCGGCACCTGACCCGCTGCCGGCGGACGCCGAGTCGGCCCGGGTCGCCGAGCTCCAGCAGAGCTTTCCGGGTGGGGACGTACTGCCCGCCGTCGCGGTGGTCGAGCGTGAGGGTGGGCTGACCGCGGAGGACCGGGCGTGGGTCGCCGATGTGTCGCAGCGCTGGGCCGAGATCACCGGGAACGAGGTCTCGCCGCCGATCCCGGCGACCGACGGCGATGCCCTGATCGTCGCGATCAACGTCGATGCCGATGTGACCGGACTCGATCTCACCGAGCTCGTCGGCGAGCTGCGGGAGACGGTCGACGAGGACCGGCCCGACGGCCTCACGGTGCAGCTCACCGGCGGTGCCGCCTTCGCCGCCGACATCTCCTCGGCGTTCGAAGGTGCCGACGTGCGGCTCCTCCTCGTCACCGCGGCGGTCGTCGCCATCCTGCTGATCCTGACCTACCGCTCTCCGGTGCTGTGGCTCGTGCCCCTGATCGTGATCGCGGTCGCCGATCGCACCGCCTCGGTGGTGACCCAGATCGTCGCGGACTGGACGGGCAACGGGCTCGACGGCTCCACGTCGGGCATCACCAGCGTGCTGGTCTTCGGTGCCGGCACGAACTACGCGCTCCTGCTGGTCTCGCGCTACCGCGAGGAGCTCCGGCGGCACGAGCACCACCGCGATGCCCTCGCCGCCGCGGTGCGCGGTTCCGCCGAGGCGATCGTGGCCAGCAACCTCACCGTCGTACTCGCACTGTTGGCACTGGTGTTCAGCGTCGCTCCCAACACCCGGTCCCTCGGGGTCTCGGCTGCGATCGGCCTGCTGGTGGCCCTGCTCTTCGCTCTCTTCGCCCTGCCCGCCGCGCTGTCGTTGTTCGGTCGTGGCCTATTCTGGCCGTTCGTGCCGCGCAACGGCGAGGACGAGAAGTCTCGCGACGGTGTCTGGTTCCGGATCGCCCGCACCGTGGTGAGCCGACCGGCAGTGGTGCTGGCCGTGGCCGCGGTGATCCTCGGCGTACTCGCCTCCGGTCTTCTGGGCGTCAAGGTCGGGCTCTCGCAGACCGACCAGTTCCGGGTCGACGCCGAGTCCGTCGACGGTCTGGACACCCTCTCGAAGCACTTCCCGCCCGGTGCCTCGGATCCGGTCACGATCGTGGTCGGCGCCGACGAGGCCGACGCGGTTCTGGCGCAGGTCAACCAGATGGACGGCGTCGACAGTGCTCGCCCGTCGGGCGAGAGCGGCGACCTGGTGAAGATCACCGCGACGCTGGAGGACGCACCGGCCACCCCGGAGAGCATCGAGACGATCGAGACGATGCGCAGCGAGCTGGCCGGCACCGGCGCGCTGGTCGGTGGCAGCGTGGCCAAGGACCTGGACAGCCGCAACGGTGCCGAGCGCGATCTCAAGGTTGTCGTGCCGTTGATCCTGCTGGTGGTGCTGCTCGTGCTCTTCGCGGTGCTGCGGTCGATCGTGACGCCGCTGGTGCTCGTCACCATCAGCGTGATCGCCACCTTCGCGGCCCTCGGCCTGGGCGCCTGGATGAGCACGCATGTCTTCGGGTTCCCTGCGCTCGATGTCAGCACCCCGATCTACGCCTTCCTGTTCCTGGTGGCGCTCGGCGTCGACTACACGGTGTTCCTCGTCCTGCGGGCGAGGGAGGAGACTGCCGAGCACGACACCGTCGATGCGATGGTCATGGCGGTCGGGCTGACCGGTGGCGTCATCACCAGCGCCGGCATCGTGCTGGCCTCGGTGTTCGCGGTGCTGGGTGTGCTGCCCCTGATCACGCTGACCCAGGTGGGCCTGATCGTGGGCCTGGGCATCCTGCTGGACACCTTCCTCGTCCGCACCGTGGTGGTGCCGGCGGTCTTCGCCCTGGTCGGCGACAAGATCTGGTGGCCCGCCCCGATCGCCCGCCGGCACTCCAAGGAACCGCTGGTCAGCGATCCGCGGTGAGCACGCGGGCTGCCTCCCGGCCGGCGTCAACGTTGAGGACGCCGGCACGAGAGCCCGCGAGCTTGGCGGCGATGTGCTCGTCGACGGTGACGTCGCGGTAGAGGCGGGGATGCTCGTCGTCGACGAACCCCGGCAGCGGGCCGATGACCGCCTCGGCGTCGCCGTCGAAGAAGTACGCAGCCGACCGGCGTCGCTGGATGGTGCCGTCGACGATCGGCGGCTTGACCCGGTGCAGGGTCGAGAGCCACTGCTCGTTGGTCAGCCGGGTCGTGAGGTCGCCGAGGTTGATCAGCAGCGCCCCCTCGGCCGGGCTGACGTCGTGCCACTCGCCGCCGTGCAGGACCTGGAGACCCTTGACCCGGTCGGCCCACAGGATCGTGACGATGCCGTAGTCGGTGTGCTCGCCCATCCCGATCATGTCCTCGTCGACCTCGACCCGGGTGCCTTCCTGGAGGGCGTAGTTGTTCATCCGCAGGACCTCGATCGGGTGGGCCGCGAGGCTCGCGATCGCGCCGCGCTCCAGGTCGAGCGCGTCCTCGAAGATGGTGACCATGGTGCGCGCGACCCGGGCGGCCTCGGCGCGCCAGGCGTCGATACGCGCCTGGAAGTCCGACACCGACGGCCAGGTGTTCTCCGCGTAGTGCGCCTCGACGAGATCGGCGCCGGGGTGGTCGGAGACCGAGGAGCCGACGTTGAAGGCCTCGAAGAAGTCCTTCATCCGCGTCTCGGACTGGACCCCGGCGCTGAGCGCGAGCGTCTCCGACTTGGGCGGGGTGTAGCCACGGTTCTCGGCGGCCGGGCGGCGCCACCGGGTCTTCTCCGCCGGCGGCAGGGCGAAGAAGTCGTCCATGGCGGCGGCGAGACCATCTTCCGCGGACGGAGCCACGCCGTGGCCGAGGATCTGGATGAAGCCGACCTCACGGCAGGCGGTGTCGATGGCGGCCGCGACGGCCGCCTTCTCCTGGGGCGTTCCACCTCGGACGTACGCAGCGATGTCGACGGCGGGGACGTGGAAGGTGCTCACGCGACCGCCCCCGTAGCGCAAGCGCCAGAATACGGACACGGTCGCGTGATGTTTGGACGGTTCGCTCGCTGACGCTCGCTCACGGATGTTCTCCTTGCTCGGAGCAGACGGGTGGACGTGCCCGGAGGTGTCCGCTTTCCCGGCCAGGAGGCCTTGCTGTCCGTTGAACTCGGGCGCCACCACAGTAGAACGCCGAGGTTTCGGCGCTATTTCGGGTCGAGGTGCTCGCCGAAGAAGGCGAGGATGCGCCGCCAGGCGTCCTCCGCCTCGGGCTCGGAGTAGTTGAAGCCGACCACGCGTTCCAGATCGGGCATCGGCCGGGGAAAGCCCCAGTCGTTCATGAAGCTGTGCCCGACAGCGGGGTACTCCTTGATGTCGCGGGGCACGTCGCCCTTGGCGAGCGCCGCCTCGACCTTGGCAGCGGTGCCGCGTAGTAGGTGGTCCTTGGCGCCGTAGCTCGCGACCATCGGGCACGAGGAGCTCAGCGCGGACAGGCTCCCGGGCAGCACCCCGTAGTTGGGCGCGGCAGCGTCGAAGATGCCCCGCGGAGCCAGCAGGAGCGTGAAGCCGCCGCCCATGCAGAAGCCGACGACACCGACCTTGCCGGTGCAGCGTGGATCCTCGGCGAGGTGGTCGCGAGCGGCGATCAGATCGTCGACCGCGGCGCCCTTGCCGGTCACCAGCGACTTCATCGTGCTGACGACACACCCGACCTTCGGACCGCGCTCGTAGAGCGCCGGAGTCAGCGTCAGGTAGCCGTTGGCCGCGAAGCGGTCGCTGATCCGCTTGATGTCCGAGGTCATGCCGAGGATGTCCTGCACCACCACCACGCCGGGCCAGGGCCCGGCACCCTCGGGCACCGAGAGGTAGCCACGCGTCGGACCCGCGGGAGCGGCATAGTCGATCATCGACATCTCATCACCTCGGTGCGATCCTCGCAGGTCCGACGATCCTGCAGGCCGGATGCCGCGCGACCCGATAGGATTTCGTGGTGATTCGCCAGGCTCGGGGTCTTGACGGAGGCCGGGGTGCGCCATGAGGGCATGTTCGGTCCCAGGCTCCGCCAGCTGCGTGAGTCGCGTTCGCTGACACAGGGCGCGCTGGCGCGGGCCGCGGGGCTCAGCGTCGCCTCGATCCGCGACCTCGAGCAGGGGAGAACGAGGCGTCCGCGGGCGGCCTCGCTGCGTGCGCTCGCCGAGGCGCTGGACCTGAGCGCGGACGAGACGGCCCGGTTCGCCGCGGCCTTCACACCCGCCCGCGAGGCCGAAGGCGCGGTGGTGAGCATCGCCGTCCTCGGCCCGACCGTCGTGGTCCGCGACAGGGTGCCGGTCGACGTACCCGATCAGGTCGGGCTGCTGCTGCGGCGGCTGGCCCTGGAGCCGGGGGAGAGGGTCGGGCGCGACGAGCTGCTCGACCTGCTGTGGCCCGAGCTCTCCTCGGCCGAGTCGGGCAGGCGGCTGGCCCAGCTGCTCCGGCGTCTGCGCGCTCTCGTCGCCCCGATCGCGGTCGTCCAGGACGGCAGCGCCCTTCGCCTCGACGCCTCGGCCGACGAGCTCGACCTGGTCCGCTTCCGTGAGCTGACCACGACCGACGAGATGGCCCCACTGACCGAGGCCGTCGGCGTGTGGCGTGGGCGTCCCGACGGGTTCGACCAGGCGCCCTGGCTGTCGAGCACGATCGAGGACGAGTACGTCGCGGTCGTGCTCAGATGGGCGACCCTCGGCGTTGCCGAGGGCCTGGCCATCGAGGCGCTCCCGGTCGTGGGCGAGCTCGCCCGGCTGCGGCCGCTGGACGAGCCGTTGTGGGCGGCGTACGTGAAGGTGCTGGCGGCCGCCGGGCGGCAGGCCGAGGCGCTCGCCGCCTACGAGACGGTCCGGTCCGTCCTGGCCGAGGAGCTCGGGCTGGACCCGAGCCCGGTCCTCGAGGATGTCCGCCAAGGGACGCTGGAAGGACGCTGGCACACCCGGCGCCCGACGCTGGTCGAGGGTGCGCGCCGGCGGGACGTACCTCGGGAGGTGCCGGCGGCGCCGGCGCTGATCGGCCGAGACGCCGAGCTCGCGATGCTGACGGCCGGGCTCGGCGAGAGCGGCGGTGCCGCGGTGCTGGTCACCGGGCCGGCCGGCTCCGGGAAGAGCGCGCTGGCGCTGACCGCCGCGGCCCGGCTGGCCGACGACTTCCCCGACGGCCAGCTCTACGCCGACCTCCACGGCGTCTCGGGCGAAGCGGTCGACCCCGGCACCGTGCTGCGGCGCTTCCTGCGCTCGCTCGGCCTCTCCGGCCAGCAGATCCCGACCGACGCCGCCGACGCCGCGGCCCTGCTCCGTAGCGAGCTCTCCGACCGCCGGATGCTGATCGTGCTCGACAGTGTCGACAGCCCCGGCCAGGTCATCCCGCTGCTGCCCGGACTCGGCGCCAACCGGACGATCCTCACCAGCCGCCACCGGCTGCCGGCCCTCGCGGGCACGATCGACCTGGGCCGCCAGATCCACCTCGGCGAGCTCAGCACCGACGCCTCCGTCCACCTCATCGGCGCGATCGTCGGCCATGAGCGCGTCGCCACGGCGCCGCGCGCGAGCGTGTCGCTGGCGCTGGCGTGCGGCCGGCTCCCGCTGGCGCTCCGGATCGCCGCGGCCAGACTGCTGAGCCGCCCGGAATGGTCGATCGAGACGTACGCCGACCGGCTGAGCGAGAGCTCCCACCGGCTCGCCGAGCTGGCCGTCGGCGAGGTGAGCGTCGCGGCCAGCCTCGAGATCTCCTACGCCGCGATGCCCGCCGAGGCGCAGCGCGCGTTCCGGCTGTGCTCGCTGATCTCGGCCTACGACTTCGACCCCGCTCCGGCCAGCGCCCTCCTCGACCGTGACCCGGCCACCACGCAGCGGCTGCTGGAGGACCTGGTCGACGCCAACATGCTGCAGACGGCCAGTCCCAACGGCAGAGCCGCCGACGGCGTCGGGCGCTACCACTACCACGATCTGCTCCGGCTCCACGCCGGCGATCTGGCCGCGGCCGACCAAGAGCAACCGAAGGCGCAGCGCCGGCTCGCCGACTGGCTGCTGGACACCACGGTCGGCGCCGCCGGCACCGCCTATCCGGGCCGCCTGCGCGCGCTGGAGATCGAGCCTTCGCCCGACAGCCGCTTCGACTCGGCCGACAACGCTCGCACCTGGCTCGACCGCGAGGCGCAGCTGCTGATCGCCTTCGCGAAGCAGACAGCGGCCGACCCGCACCGGCGTCACTACGCCTGGAAGCTCGTCGACCAAGCCCGGATCCACTACCGCACCCGCCTCGACGTGACCACCTACCTCGAGCTCGTGACGGTCGGGGCCGAGGCCGCCATGCTCGAGGACGAGGCGCGGGCCGAGGCCTTCCTGCGTACGCTGAAAGCCGATGTGCTCGGGGTCCTGGGGCGGATGGAGGAGGCCTGGGCGGAATCGGACCGCGCCTGGAGTCTGCTCGACACGAGCGGATGGCCGCAGGGGCTGGCGTTCGCGTCGATCGTCGACGGCCACCGCCACCGGGTCGCGGACTCCGGCCGCGAGGCCGAGGTCGCCTATACGCACGCGCTGAAGATCCTCGGCGATGTCGAGGGCACCGAGGGGCTGCGGGCCTGGGCGCATCAGGCACTCGGCATCGCCTGCACCGAGCAGGGCCGCTTCGAGGAGGGACGCCGCCACCATCTCCAGGCGGTCGAGCTGAGCGAGGTGCAGGGCAGCGCCACCCCGCTCGAGCTCGCCACGCTGGCCGCGGCCGAGCGCGCGCTCGGCCTGCTCGACTCAGCCGGCGCCCGGCTGGAGTCGGCGCTGGCGCAGGCCATCCGCAACCGGAGCCCGTTCGCCGAGGCCAACGCGCTCGAGGAGCTCAGCCTGCTCGCCCTGGTCCGTGGCGACCATGCCTCCGCGCTCGAGCTCGCCGAGCGGGCCCACCTGACCGCGCGGGCCCACGGGGACGTACGTTTCGTCGCCTCGACCGCGTGCAGCTATGCCGCCGCCCTCGATGCGACCGGGAACCACCGCGACGCCGCCGAGACGTATGAGTACGCCGTCCGGCTCAGCCACACGCACGTCGCCTCGTTCACCGAGACCCGTGCCCGGATCGGGCTGGCCCAGGCGCTCCACGCGGAGGGCGACACCACGGCCGCCCGGGTCCACGCCCGCCGGGGCCGGCAGCTGGCCGCCGAGCACGGCTTCGCGCCGTTGCGGCGCGAAGCCGACCGGGTGCTCGAAAGGCTCTAGTCGACCTTGGACGGGTGCTTGGCCAGGGGGGTGACCTGCACGTCCATGTAGGGGAACAGCGGCAGGCCGGAGAGGATCTGGTGGAGCTCGTCGTGGGAGTCGACGTCGAAGACCGAGAAGTTGGCGTACTCCCCGGCGATCCGCCACAGGTGTGGCCACTTCCCGGCGCGCTGGAGCTCCTGGGCGTACGCCTTCTCGCGGGCGATCGTGTCGTCGCGGACGTCCGGATCCAGGTCGTGCGGGATCCGGACGTCCATGCGTACGTGATAGAGCATCAGTCGCGAACCGGGTCGAGCACGAAGCCGTAGTCGACGCCCACCGAGCCGTCCCCGTTGGCCACGGGTGCGAGCACCAGCTCGGGCTTGACCGCCGAGGCGATGTCGTCGTCGTTGTGCTCGTCACCGGGGAAGTAGAGCTGGGCGGTGAGCAGCTCGTGGCCCGGGGCCGACACCTTGACGTGCAGGTGCGCCGGACGCCAGGCGTGCCAGCCGGCGGCGGCGATGAGCTTGCCGCAGGAGCCGTCGGTCGGGATCTGGTAGGGCGCCGGCTGGATCGTGTGGATCTCGAAGGCGCCGTCGGATCCGACGGTGAAGCTGCCGCGCAGGTTCCACTCCGGGATGCCGGGCGCGAACTGCGAGTAGAAGCCGTCGGCGTCGGCGTGCCACAACTCGACCTTGGCGCCGTCGAGCGGGGTGCCGTCGGTGGAGGTGATCGTGCCGGTCCAGGTCAGCGGGGTGCCGGCCTCGCCGTCGCGCATCGGGATGGTGCCGTTCGCGCCCTGCTCCGGGGCAGCGGGGACGTAGTAGGGGCCCTCGATGGTGCCCTTGTTGCCCTCGCGGTGCTCGGTGGCGACCTTCTCGACCTCGTGCTCGACCCAGACGTCGAGGAAGAGCGGCCACTCGCCGTCCTTGCCGACCTGGATCAGCCACGCCTTGAGCGCGTTGTACTCGTCGTAGCTGACCTTCTCCTCGCGGATCGTGTCGTAGACGGCGTTGAGCACGCGCTTGGCGAGCCTGTCGACGCGCTCCGGCGGGGTGTCCTTGACGGCGTCGAAGGGCGACTTGTCGGCGGCGAAGCGCTCGGTGGCGGAAGCGCCCGAGGCGGCCGCGGAGGCTGCTTCGGTGGACTCGAGGGTCTGGTCGGTGGTCATGGGTGTGTCCTCTCGTGTTGCGGTGGGGTCAGGTGTTCAGTTGTCGGTGCGGTATCGATCGAGCTTCTCCGGATCGATCTCGACCCCGAGGCCGGCACCAGGACGTACGGCGAGCTCGCCGTCGCGGATCTCGAGCGGCTCGGTGAGCAGGTCATCGGCCATGTCGAGGAAGTTGGAGAGCTCACCGGCCCGGCGGGAGGTGAGCCGGTGCGCCGCGCCGAAGGCGATGGAGCAGGCGCTGCCGAGCTGGCCGTCGATCTGGTTGCCCATCACGACCTCCAGCCCGAGGCCCTCGGCCAGATGCAGCACCTGCTGCGAGCCGGTGAAGCCGGTGCGTGCGGTCTTGATGCTGATCGCGGTGGCCGAACCACCGAGCACCTCGCGGGTCACGTCGGCCGCAGTCGGGACCGACTCGTCGGCGATGAACGGCACGTCGATCTGGCTGACCAGCCAGCGCCGCCCGAGCACGTCGTCGGCGGGGTTGAGCTCCTCGGCGAAGAGCAGGTCCAGGTCGGCCATCTGCTTCATCGCGCGGGCGGACTCGGCCGCGGTCCAGCCGCGGTTGCCGTCGACGTACAGCTCGATCTCGGTGCCGAAGCGCTCGCGCAGCGCGCGGACGACGGCGGTGTCGAGCTCGATGGGGGAGCGGCCGACCTTCACCTTGAACGTCGAGATCCCGTACGTCTCCCGCATCCGCTCCGCCTCGGCGACCATCGCCTCGGGCCCGTCGAAGCCGAGCATGTGGGAGACCCGCATCCGGTCGGTGAAGGCACCGAGCAGGTCGACGACCCGCAGGTCGAGGGTCTTGCCGAGGGCGTCCCACATCGCCATGTCGACGGCGGCCTTCGCGGTCGGGTTGCCGACGGTGCGCTCCATCAGGACTCGGGCGGTCTCGCGCTCGAGCAGGGTGAGCCCGGCGAGCTGCGGGGCGAAGAGCTGGTCGATGACGGCGATGATCCCGGTCTGGGTCTCGCCGTAGGTGAACGGCCGCGGCGGCGCCTCGGCTACACCCACGACGCCGTCGTCGGTGTGCACCCGGACGAGCACGTGCTGGGCGGTGTGGACCTCGCCGGAGGCGAAGCGCAGCGGCTTGCGGTAGGGGATGGCGAACGGGATCGCCTCGACCTTGGTGATCTTCATGACCGGGGAGCTTCCAGACGGGGTGCGGTGAACAGGTCGGCTGCCTCGAGGACCTCGATGACGGCGTCGACGACGGGGTTGTCGTCGTCGGTGCGGTAGGCGAGAGAGAGCTCGACGCTGCCCGCGTTGAGCAGGTCGCGGAAGATCACGCCCTCCAGCGGAAGGGCGCGGACCGAGGCCGGGACGACCGCGACGCCGAGGCCCGCGGCGACCAGAGCCAGCAGGACCGCGGTGCTCGGCGCCTCGTGCTCGCGGCGCGGCACGAACCCGGCCTCGCGGCAGCTGCGCAGGACCGCCTCGTTGACCGCCGAGTCGCGGGCGCTGTAGGCCACGAACGGCTCGGTGCGCAGGTCTGCCAGGGCCACGACGGGCTCGACGGCCAGCCGGTGGTCGACGGGGATGGCGAGCGCGAGCGGCTCGACCTCGAGGGTGCGCAGGGTCAGTCCCTCGCCGGTGGCCGGCGGCCGCAGTACGCCGAGGTCGAGCGCCCCGCTCTGCAGCCGCTCGCACTGGGCCGGGGTGAGCAGGTCGGCATGGATCTCGAGCGCCACCTCGGGCAGCTCGCGCTTGACCACCCGGGCGATGCCCGGCAGGTGCGAGAACGAGGCGGTGCCGGTCAGTCCCAGGCGGACCAGGCCGTGGCGGCCGGCCCCGATGCGGCGTACGCCTCGGACGCTGTCGTCGACGGCGGCCAGGACGCGGGCGGCCTCGGTGCGGAGGAACTCTCCGGCCGGGGTGAGGGAGACCTGGCGGGTGGTCCGGGTGAACAGGGTGACGTCGAGCTCGGACTCGAGCTGGCGGATCGCCTGGGAGAGCGCCGGCTGGGCGATGTGCAGCTGCGCCGCGGCCTGCCCGAAGTGGCAGGTCTCGGCGACCGCGGCGAAGTACCGCAGGTGGCGTAGCTCCATGAAGCGCTCCTCACGAGGTGGTGATGACCGCCACACTAGGTCTGCGATAGATAAACAACAAGGACGAAACTGCCGCCTATTGATCGATTCGAATGATCAATGGGTGCCTAGGTCGGAACTGGGCATTCGCCTGGTGTGACGGCCGCCACGTCTTGCGAGGGTGTGGTGACCGTCACCCGTTGGAGGCATCACCATGACCGCACCGCTCACCGAGAGCCTGGGCCACATCGAGAACGTCCTGTCGGACGCCGTGGTCGAGGACCGCGAGGCCGGGATCTACCGCGCCAACCGCCGGATCTTCACCGACGAGGAGGTCTTCGAGCTCGAGATGAAGCACATCTTCGAGGGCAACTGGATCTACCTCGCCCACGAGAGCCAGGTGCCCAACCCCGGCGACTACCTCACCACCTACATCGGGCGGCAGCCGGTGATGATCACTCGCGACAAGGACGGCGAGCTGCACTGCATGATCAACGCCTGCGCCCACCGTGGCGCGATGCTGTGCCGGCGCAAGACCGACAACCGGATGACCCTGACCTGCCCGTTCCACGGCTGGACGTTCCGCAACGACGGCACCCTGCTGAAGGTCAAGGACCCGGACGACGCGGGCTACCCGGAGAGCTTCAACACCGAGGGCTCCCACAACCTCACTCACGTGGCTCGCTTCGACAGCTACCGCGGCTTCCTGTTCGGCTCGCTCAACCAGGACGTACTGCCGCTCGAGGAGCACCTCGGCGACACCGTCAAGGTGATCGACATGCTCGTCGACCAGTCGCCCGAGGGGCTCGAGGTGCTGCGCGGTTCCTCGACCTACACCTACGACGGCAACTGGAAGGTCCAGGCGGAGAACGGCGCCGACGGCTACCACGTGACCGCGACCCACTGGAACTACGCGGCGACCACCTCGCGTCGCAACACCGGCGAGTCGAAGAACACCACCAAGACCGTCGACGCCGGCAGCTGGGGCAAGGCGGGTGGCGGCTACTGGTCCTACCCGAACGGCCACCTGTGCCTGTGGACCTGGGCGGCCAACCCCGCCGACCGGCCGCTGTGGGACCAGATGGACGTGCTCAAGGAGAAGTTCGGCGAGGCCAAGGGCGAGTTCATGGTCAAGGGCTCGCGCAACCTGCTGCTCTATCCGAACGTGTACCTGATGGACCAGTTCTCGACCCAGATCCGGCACTTCCGCCCGATCTCGGTCGACAAGACCGAGGTCACCATCTACTGCATCGCCCCGAAGGGCGAGAGCCCTGAGTCGCGGGCCTGGCGGATCCGGCAGTACGAGGACTTCTTCAACGCCTCCGGCATGGCCACGCCCGACGACCTGGAGGAGTTCCGCTCCTGCTTCCTGACCTACCAGGCCTCCGCCGCGCCGTGGAACGACATGAGCCGCGGTGCCGAGCACTGGCACACCGGCCCCGACGAGGTCGCCGAGGCGCTGGAGATGCCGGGCGTCATCTCGGCCGGCGCGAAGAACGAGGACGAGGGCCTCTACCCGGTCATGCACGCGCAGTGGACCGAGCAGATGCGCGCGGCCATCGCGAACGAGAAGGGCAACTGACGATGACGATCACGCAGAACGCCGCTCCCGCGGGGGCGAAGCTCATCACCCACGGCATGATCGAGCAGTTCCTCTACCGCGAGGCGCGCTTCCTGGACGACCGCGAGTTCGAGAAGTGGCTCGAGTGCTACGCCGACGACGTCGTCTACTGGATGCCCTGCTGGGACGACGCCGACCTCCTCACCGAGGACCCGCAGACCGAGATGTCACTCATCTACTACCCCAACAAGGGCGGCCTGGAGGACCGGGTCTTCCGGATCCGTACGGAGCGGTCCTCGGCCACCTCTCTTCCCGAGCCGCGTACCTCGCACAACATCAGCAACGTCGAGGTCATCGAGCGCCGCGGCGACCTGGTCGACGTGCGCTTCAACTGGCACACCATGTACTTCCGCTACAAGACCGTCGACCCCTACTACGGCACGTCGTTCTACACCATCGACTTCTCCGGCGAGCAGCCGCTGATCCGCCGCAAGAGCGTGGTGCTGAAGAACGACTACATCCACCACGTCGTCGACATCTACCACGTCTGAGGCGCCTGCGATGACTGCAATCGAGACCGAGATCGCGACCCATCAGGTGGCCCTCTCCTTCGAGGACGGGGTGACCCGGTTCATCACCGTGCGTGAGGACCAGACCGTCGCCGACGCGTCCTACCGGCAGCGGATCAACATCCCGCTGGACTGCCGCGACGGCGCCTGCGGGACCTGCAAGGCGCTGTGCGAGTCGGGGGAGTACGACGGCGGCACCTACATCGAGGACGCGCTCTCCGAGGCGGAGGCCGCCGAGGGGTACGCCCTGCCGTGCTCGATGAAGCCGCGCTCGGACCTCGCGCTGCAGATCGCCACCACCTCCGAGGTCGCCAAGACCGGCGCCGCCAGCTACACCGGCACCGTCGTCGGCCTGGACCGGCTGAGCCCGACCACGGTCGAGCTCTCCATCGACATCCCCAACCGGGGCGAGCTGGCCTTCCTGCCGGGGCAGTACGTCAACATCGCCGTGCCCGGCACCGAGGTGACCCGGTCGTACTCCTTCGCGAACGCCCCGCACGAGGAGCGGATTGTCTTCCTGGTCAAGCTCACCCCGGGCGGTGCGATGTCGACCTGGCTGACCGAGCGAGCCGCCGTCGGCGACGAGGTCACCTTCACCGGGCCAAACGGCTCCTTCTTCCTGCGCGAGGCGCGCCGGCCGGTGCTGATGCTGGCCGGTGGCACCGGGCTCGCGCCCGTCCTCTCGATGTTGCGCCAGCTCGAGGTCGACGGCTGCGACCGTGGCGGCCGGCTGGTCTACGGCGTCAGCACCGACGACGACCTGGTCAAGCTCGACCAGGTCGGTGAGCTGGTCTCGCGGCTGCCCGGGTTCAGCTGGGACCACTGCGTCTCCGACCCCGCCTCGACCGCGGCCAACAAGGGCTACGTGATGAGCCTGATCGGCGACGACGACCTGCACGACGGCGACGTCGCGATCTACCTGTGCGGTCCGCCCCCGATGGTCGAGGCGGTGCGTACGCATGTCGCCGGTGCCGGCCTCCAGCCCACCGGTTTCTACTACGAGAAGTTCGCCCTGGCAGTCCCCGCCGAGGCGTCAGCCGCGTCGGCCGAGCCGTCGCCCGCGTCGGCCGAAGCGTCACCCGTGCCCGTCGAGCTGGAGACCCATCCGGAGGCGCGGGCCATCGCGGGGCAGCAGGTGCTTCCGGCCCTCGACCTCGGACCCAGCGGGTCGGCGGGCGCGGCTCGCGACGACGGCGATGTCGTACGCCGGGTCGCGGGCCAGTTGGTCGCACCGGCTCAATTCGCTGGTCGAGCCGCGAGCGCTAGCGAGCGTGTCGAGACCAACACGGTCGAAGACCTGATCGTCGCAATGGAGGCGCGGAGCATCGGTGGCCAGGAGGTGTTCGCTCGAGACGACTCTGTTGGTCTCGACACGCCTTCGCCTAGCGGCTCCGGCAGCTCGACCAGCGTGGACACCACTGCGGACGGCTACACGATCGGTGAGGAGCATCCGGACATCTCGGCCTCGGACGCGATCTTCGAGGCCCGGGCGGCGCTGGAGGTGGGGGCGCTCGATCTGACCATCGGGCGGCTCGACTCCCAGCAGCTGGCCGGCTACCGGCTGCTCGCCGAGTCGACCCTCCCGTACGTCGAGGGCGACCGGTTCCTCGACGCCCACGGCTACACCGAGTCGAACGCGGCCTTCCACGACTACCTGTTCACCCTCACCGGCAACAGCCACCTGCTGGCCGCCTACCAGGCGCTCGGGGTCAAGGGCCGGATGGAGGACGTGCTGCGCAACGCCACCTGGTGCCACCCGCGGTGCACCCAGGACCACCTCGACATCGTCGAGGCCTTCGAGCGCGGCGACCGCCCGGCGGCCCGCGAGCTGATCAAGGCCCACAGCGAGCGGTCGCAGGAGACGATGCGGCGCGCGATGGCCGAGTCGGCCGCCGCGACCAGGCCGCGGTTCATCACCCCGGACCGGTTCGCCGGCCAGGTCGTGGTGGTCACCGGGGCGGCCCAGGGCATCGGCGCCCAGGTGGCCCGCCGGGTGGCCGCCGAGGGCGGAAAGGTCGTCCTCGCCGACCGCTCCCCGCTGGTCGCCGAGGTCACCCACGAGCTCACCGGCCAGGGCGCGAGCGTCAGCGCGGTCGAGTGCGACCTCGAGCACTACGAGGGCGCGGCCGCGCTGGTGGAGCGGGCTGTGGAGACGTACGGCCGGATCGACGTGCTGATCAACAACGTCGGCGGCGCGATCAACTTCAAGCCGTTCACCGAGTTCACCGCCGAGCAGATCGACGCCGAGATCACCCGGTCGCTGATGACCACGCTGTACGCCTGCCGCGCGGCCCTGCCGGACATGGTCGAGCGCGGGCACGGCGTCATCGTCAACGTCTCCTCGGCCGCGACCCGCGGCATCCACCGGATCCCGTACTCCGCGGCGAAGGGCGGGATCAACGCGATCACCGCCTCGCTCGCGCTGGAGTACGCCGGCGCGGGCGTCCGGGTCACCGCGACGGCACCGGGAGGTACGGAGGCTCCACCGCGCCGGATCTCCCGGGGCACACCACAGCCGCGTACCGACACCGAGAAGGCCTGGTTCCAGGCCCACATCGACCAGACCCTCGAGACCTCACTGATGCACCGCTACGGCACGCTCGACGAGCAGGCCGCCGCGATCTGCTTCCTCGCCTCCGAGGAAGCCTCCTACATCACCGGCACGGTCCTTCCCGTCGCCGGCGGTGACCTCGGCTGAGCCACCAGGTCCTCTCTCGGGGCCGTTCCTCCCTTCGCGAGCACGCTCGCGTCACCCATGGAGATCACCCATGCCCGACAACACCGAAAACACCGATGAAATCACTCGGGCCAAGACCGGGCGCCAGCTCGCCTGGGTCGTCGCGCTCTCCGCGCTGGCCCTGATGTTCGACGGCTACGACCTCGTGGTCTACGGCACGGTGCTGCCGACCCTGATGGCCGATCCATCCCAGATCGGGCAGCTCTCCGCGGGCCAGGCGGGCACGCTGGGGAGCTATGCGCTGGTCGGGGTGCTCGTCGGCGCGCTGAGCGCCGGTGCGGTCAGCGACCGGATCGGCCGCCGGAAGGTCGTGCTCGCCAGCATCACCTGGTTCTCTCTCGGGATGGCCGCGACCGCGTTCGCCCAGTCGATCGCCGTCTTCGGCATGCTCCGCTTCCTCACCGGCATCGGGCTGGGCGCGATCCTGGCGACCGTCGGCGCCTTGGTGGCCGAGTTCGCGCCGCCGGAGCGGAAGAACCGGCTCAATGCGATCGTCTACAGCGGCATCCCCGCCGGTGGTGTGGCCGCCTCCGTGATGGCGCTCATCATCGATCCGAGCGGCTCCAACTGGCGGATCCTGATGGCGATCGGCGCCGCCCCGCTGGTGCTCCTGCTGCCCTTCGCGATCGCCAAGCTGCCCGAGTCGCAGCTGTGGCTCGACTCCCGCGGTCGAGTCGCGTCGACCACCGCCCAGGAGGCGGTCGGCTTCAGCGCCCTGGCCCGCCGCCCGCTCGCGTTCCCGACCCTGGTGCTCGGGCTGATGAGCTTCTCCGGCCTGCTGCTCACCTACGGCCTGAACACCTGGCTGCCGAAGATCATGGAGGACAACGGCTACGGCAAGGGGTACGCCCTCACCTTCCTGCTGGTGCTCAACGGTGGCGCCATCTTCGGTGGCCTCCTCGCCTCGTACGTCGCCGACCGCACCGGCGCCAAGAAGGTGGTCTCGACGACCTTCGTGCTCGCCGCCCTGATGCTGTTGCTGCTGCCCCTCGGGCTGCCGCTCGCCGTCCTGTTCCCGGCCGTCGCGATCGCCGGCGTCGGCACGATCGGTACGCAGGTGCTCATCTACGGGCTCGTCGCCAACTACTACCCGACCCGGGCCCGCGGCGCGGGCGTCGCGTGGTGCGCCGGGTTCGGCCGGCTGGGCGGCATCGTCGGACCCATCATCGGCGGTGCACTGGTCGCCGCCGGGGTGGGCGGCACCACCGCCTTCCAGATCTTCGCGGGCGTCGCGGTGCTCGGTGCCGTGGTCGCCTCCGCCGTGCCCCGGTCCCCGGAAGAGACCGTCGTGAGCGTCACGATCGACGACGGCGTACCAGCATGAGAGGGGCCTAGGGTGTGACCGTGCTCATAGAACGAGCTGGGTGTGTCGGTCGCGAGGAGGAGCTCGTCGAGCTCACCTCGCGGCTGGCCCTCACCCCCACCGCCGGCTCCGCCGCCGTCCTGGTCCTCGGAGACCCGGGGCTGGGGAAGACCGCGCTGCTGCGCGGCCTGGCCGACCGGGTCGCGACGCCGGCGTTGAGGGCCCGCGCCGGCGCATGGGAGCAGGACTCGCCCGGTGCGGTGCTGCGCCAGCTGCTCGGCGAGGCGCCGCCGGCAGACCCGGTCGCCGCGGCCGATGCCCTGGTCGCGCGAGCCCTGGCCGGGTGCGCCGACGAGCCCGGGCTGATTCTGGTCGACGACGCCGACCTCGCTGACACGGTCTCGCTGCAGGCGATCGCCTCCGCGCTCCGCCGGCACCGCGACGCACCGGTGCTCGTGGTGCTCGCGGCCACCCGCAGCACCGCGTTCCTCGGCGAGATCGCCGCCGAGACCGTACGCATCGAGGGGCTGGACGCGGCCGCGGTCGGCGAGCTCGCCGCGCTGCGCGGACGCGTCCTGCACCCGTCGATGGCCGAGGTCCTGACCCGCCACACGGCGGGCAGCCCGCGCGACGCGGTCGCGCTGCTCGACGAGCTCCCGCCGACCCGCTGGGCACGGCCCGACACCCAGCTGCCCGCCCCGGTCCACGTACGCGACGAGGTCCAGCTCGCCCTTGCCGGATGCGGTGACGCCGGACGCGCGCTCGCCGAGGCCCTCGCGATCCTGGGAGAGGACGCGTCGCTGGGCCAGGCCGCGGCCCTCGCCGGTCTCGACGACCCGCTCTCCGCGGTCGACGCCCTGGCCGCGGCCGGGCTCGTCGAGATCACCCGCGACCACCGCCCCCGATGGCGTACGCCGTTGGTCGGGGTCGCCGTGCTGGCGACGATGGGCGCTCGCCGGGCCGCCGACGCGCACCAGCGCGCCGCCGCGATCGTCGACGACGAGGTCCGCCGGGCCCGGCACCTCGTCGCCGCCACCCCGCTGCCCGACGCCGAGCTCGCCGACGAGGTCGCCCGGCTGGCCCAACGGCGCGGTGACGAGGGCGCCTGGGCGGAGGCCGCGGCTCTCTACCGCGACTCCAGCCGGCTCACCGAGGACCCGGTGCGGCGCGACGACCGGCTGATCCGCTCCGTCGACGCGCTGGTCGCGGCGGGCGACGGCATGGGCGCCGCGGCGCTGGTCCCCATCGTCGAGAGCCTGCGCGAGACGCCGCTGCGCGACGCGGTGCTCGCCTATCTGGCGATCCTGCGCGGCCGCGCGACCGAGGCCGAGGTGCGGCTCAAGCGGGCCTGGGACATCGTCAACGCCGACCGGGAGCCGGAGACCGCCGCGCTGATCGCCACCCGGCACGTCCTGCACTCGCTGGCGCTGTGCCGCGGTGACGAGCTGGTCACCTGGGCCGACCGGGCGATCTCGCTTGCCGGCCGGGACTCGGCAGCGGGCGTCGAGGCGGCGGCGATCCGCGGACTCGGGCTGGCGATGGCCGGCCGGTTCGAGGAGGCCCACGAGGCGTACGCCCTGGCCGCCCGCCTCGTCGGCCACAGCGCCCAGACCCAGCGGGTCACGATGGGCCGCGGATGGCTCGATGTGCTCTGCGACGAGCCCGACGAGGCCCGCAGCCGCCTGGAGGGGGTCACCGACCCGCGGGTCCTCGGCGGCTCGACCCGGATCTCGATGTGGGCCCTGGCCTGGCTGGCTCGGGTGCAGTTCCTGACCGGTGAGGGCGACGCCGCCCTGCAGACGGTCGCAGCCGGGCGGGCGCTGGCTGCCGAGTCGGGCATCGCCCTGGTCACCCCGCTGCTGGAGTGGACGGCAACCGAGACCCACCTGCTGCGTGGCAGCTGGGAGGAGGCCGCCCGCACCGCCCGCGCCGCCGAGATCGGGGCGCAGGGCTACGAGATCATGCGCGTCCCCGCGCTGCTCGCCCGTGCCCACATCGCCGAGGCCCGCAGCGACTTCCGTGCCGTCCTCCGCATCCTCGAGCCGCTCACCCAGGCCCCGGCCGGCAGCGCGCTGGCCGAGCCGGCCATCTGGCCCTGGGCCGAGACGTACGCCGCCGCACTGATCGCGGAGGGCCGCTTGGATGAGGCTGATGAGTTCCTCCGCCCGCACGAGACCCGCGCCCGTGAGGAGCAGCACCGCTCCGCCCAGGCCAGGCTGGCCACCGCCAGGGGCCGCTGGCACGGCGCCCGTGGCGACCTCGCCGGCGTTCGGGACACGTTCGACCGCGCGCTCGGCCTGCTCGACGGGCTGCCGCTGCGCTACGAGCGCGCCCGGGTCACCTTCGCCTACGGCCAGGCCCTGCGCCGTGCCGGCCGCCGTCGCGACGCCGAGGCGCTGCTCTCCTCCGCGCGCGATCTGTGGGACGGGATCGGAGCGCTGACCTATGTCGACGCCGCCCAGCGCGAGCTGCGCGCCGGGGGAGTGCGGGCGCCGCGCGGCCACCGCGGACCGGTGGACCTGACCCCGCAGGAGGAGACCGTCGCGGAGATGGTCGCCTCCGGGCTCTCCAACCGCGAGGTGGCCGCGCAGCTGTTCGTCTCGCCCAAGACCGTGCAGTACCACCTGACCCGCATCTACGCGAAGCTCGGCGTCCGCAGCCGGACCGAGCTCGCGGCGATGGCGGCCGAGCCGACGGAGGAGCCATGAGCACCGACCTCGACGTCCGAGAGTCCCGGGCAGGTCTGCGGCACGACCTGGGCCGTCACGAGCTGGTCAACGGCTTCATCGGCTTCCTCTTCTCCTGCACCGGCCCAGTCGCGGTGATTCTCGCCGTCGGCCAGGGTGCCGGGCTCTCCGCCGGTGTCGTCGCCTCCTGGGTGAGCGCGGTCTTCTGCCTCAACGGAGTGCTGACGATCATCGCCTCGCGCTGGAGCCGACAGCCGCTGGTCTACTTCTGGACGATCCCCGGCACCGTGGTCGTCGGCCAGGCGATGGCCGCCGGCACCACCTGGCCGGAGACGGTCGGCGGCTTCGTCATGGCGGCGGTTCTTCTGGGCGCACTGGCCCTGACCCGGCAGGTCGACCGGGTCATGCACCTGCTGCCGATGCCGATCGTGATGGCGATGGTGGCCGGCGTCTTCCTCCGCTTCGGCACCGACCTGGTCCTCGCCGTCGACCGCGACCTGGCGATCGCCGGGCCGATGGTGGTCGCCTTCGTCGCCGTCAGCGCGGTCCCACGGCTCCCCCGCTGGCTCCCGGCGGTGCTGGTCGCGCTCGCGGTCGGCGCGGTCGCGGTGAGCCTCGCCGACCGACCGGCCGTCGAGGTCTCCGGCCGCTGGGTGATCGACCCCGTCTGGACCACGCCGGCCTTCACCGGGTCCGCCTTCATCGAGCTCACCATCCCCCTGCTGATCACCGTCCTGGTCGTCCAGAACGGTCAGGGCATGGCTGTCCTGCGGGCCGCCGGCCACGACCCGCGGATGAACCAGGTGACCGGCTGGTGCGGGGTGACCTCGCTGGTCGCAGCCCCGTTCGGCGGCGTGTCCACCTGCCTGGCCGGGCCGACCAACGCACTGGTCACCGCCTCGGGCGAGCGACGACGGCACTATGCCGCGGCGATCTGGTGCGGCGTACTCGCGATCGGGTTCGGGCTGCTCGCTCCCGGCATGGTGCGGGTCATCACCACCATGCCCGAGGCGTACGTCGCCGTGCTGGGCGGCCTGGCCATGCTCAAGCCGCTCCAGGGCGCCTTCCAGGCCGCCTTCAGCGGGCCGTACGTCACCGGCGCGCTGGTCACCTTCCTGGTGACCGTCGCCGACATCACCGTCTTCAACATCGGCTCCGCGTTCTGGGGGCTGGTGGTCGGCGTCGTGGTCAGCGTGCTGCTCGACCACGACAGCCGAAACAACAGCAGGGAGTAGTCATGACCACCACCGACACCACCTACCCCGATGCGACGATGCGCTACGGAGCCACCGCCCGTCAGGTCGCCGACGTCTTCGAGCCGGCGGAGGCGACCGACTCGCTCGTCCTGCTGCTCCACGGCGGGATGTGGCGCGACTCCGACCGGATGCGCACCTGGTCCGCCGGCCGGGCGCTCGCCGAGGCCGGTCATCTGACCGCGACCGTGGAGTACCGGCACGGACCGGGCCAGTGGCGGCAGGCCTTCGAGGACCTCGAGACCGCGATCGAGTCGATCCAGCTCAGCGGCCGGGAGTGGACCATCCACAACGACGCACCCCGGCGGATCACCCTGGTCGGACACTCCTCCGGCGGCCAGCTCGCCCTGTGGGCGGCCTCCCGGGCGGGCACCCTCGTCACAGGCGTCGTGGCGCTGGCCCCCGCCGCGGCGCTGGCCATGATGAGCCAGGACGGCCTCGGCGACGGTGCGGTCGAGGAGTTCCTCGGCGGCACCCCGTCCGAGACGCCCGAGGCGTACGCCGCCGCCGACCCGCTCGGCCTCGCGCCCCAGGTCCCCGTGCGGATCCTGCACGGCGCCGCCGACGCGGTGATCCCGCTCGCGATCTCCGAGCGCTACGCGGCAGCACACCCCGGCGTACGTCTGGAGGTGGTCGACGGTGCCGACCACACCGCCTGGGGCGATCCGACCTCGGCGGCTTGGCCGCACCTGCTCACCGCGGTCAGAGAGGTATGAGGGTCGAGGCGAGTCCGAGGACCGCGCAGACGCCGAGGGTCCGCATGGTGCTCCACTTGCGCCAGAAGACCAGCGCGATCGCCACCGCGGTGATGGCGAACGCGACCGGATCCCACGAGGACAGGACCGGGAGGTCCAGGTCGATCGGCCCCCGCGCCAGGGTGCGGGAGCGGTCGAACAGCGTGTGCAGCGCGAAGAACAGCGCGAGGTTGGCGATCACGCCGACCACCGCCGCGGTGATCCCGGTGAGCGCCGCGGTGAGGTGGTGGTTGTTCCGAAGGCGCTCGACATAGGGAGCGCCCAGGAAGATGAACAGGAAGCAGGGGACGAAGGTCACCCAGGTCACCAGCAGCGACGCGATGACGGCGGCCACCCACGGGTCGAGGGAGCCCGGGTTGCGGTAGGCACCCACGAAGGCGACGAACTGCACGACCATGATCAGCGGTCCCGGTGTCGTCTCGGCGAGCGCGAGGCCGCGGACCATCTCGCCGGCCTTCAACCAGCCGAAGACGTTGACGGCCTGATGGGCGACGTAGGCAAGAACCGCGTACGCGCCTCCGAAGGTGACGACGGCGGCGCCGGAGAAGAACAGGCCCTGGTCGACGAACACGCTGTCGCGGCTGAACACGATCGCCGCCACCGCGACCGGGGCGAACCACAGCACCAGGCCGAGGACGAGGATCTTCAGGCCACGAGCCTTCGAGGGTGCATCGTGGTGCAGGGCGTCATCGCTGATCAGCGGCTCGGGGCCGTCGTCCGAGCTGCCGTGACCCTTGGTCCGGGTGAAGGCGGGGACCCGAGTGCCGGCCAGCCAGCCGAGCAGAGCCGCGACGAGGATCACGACCGGGAACGGGATCTTGAAGACGGTCAGTGCGACGAACGAGGCGATCGCCATCGCCACCAGGATCGGATGGTGCAGCGCCCGCTTGCCCACGCGCTGCACGGCCTGGACCACGATCGCGATCACCGCGGGCGCGAGGCCGGCGAAGAGCCCGGTCACCAACGCGGTGGATCCGGCGCCGACGTACAGGGCCGAGAGGGCGAGGAGCGCGACGACGCCGGGCAGCACGAACAGGACGCCGGCGATGAACCCGCCGAGCGTGCCGTTGAGCAGCCAGCCGACGTAGATGGCCAGCTGCTGGGCCTCGGGGCCGGGCAGCAGCATGCAGTAGTTGAGGGCATGGAGGAACCGCTGCTGTCCGATCCAGCGCTTCTCGTCGACCAGCTTGTGCTGCATCACCGCGATCTGACCCGCGGGCCCGCCGAAGGTCTGCAAGGAGATCGCGAACCACGCGCGGGTCGCCTCCCGTAGCGGGATCACGTCGTTCATGCGTGCCTTCTCGAGCGTCATGGCGTATCCGTTCCGGTGGGCAGGGTAGGTCGCAGCTCAGGGATGCGGGACGACGACGTCGTCGGCCTTGTCGCTGGCACCAGGGTAGAGAACCAGGATCAGGAGTACGCCGACGACCAGGCCGACGAGCTGCGCGAGGATGAACGGAGCCACCGAGCTGGGCGCGATCCCGGCGAAGGTGTCGGAGAAAACCCGGCCGATCGTGACGGCCGGGTTGGCGAACGAGGTGGAGCTGGTGAACCAGTAGGCGGCGCCGATGTAGCCGCCGACCGCGGGCGCGGCGAGGGCGCCGCGGTCGCTGCGTACGAGGGCGAAGATCAGGGCCACCAGACCTGCCGTGGCGACGATCTCGGCCACGAAGTGGCCGGTCGTGGCGCGGTCCTTCGTCGACATCGTGACCGCGTCGAGGTCGAACATGAGGTTGGCCAGCACCGCGCCACTGATCCCGCCCGCGACCTGGGCGACCACGTAGGCGCCGACCTCGGCGAGCGAGAGCCCCTTGCCGACCTTGCGCCCGAGAAACCAGTCGGCCAGTGAGACCACCGGGTTGAAGTGCGCCCCCGAGACCGGGCCGAACATCAGGATCAGCGCGGCCAGCCCGAAGACGGTCGCCATCGAGTTCTCCAGAAGCTGCAGGCCGACGTCGTCGGGGGAGAGCTGCTGGGCGGCGATGCCGGAGCCGACGACCACGGCGACGAGCAGGGCGGTGCCCAGGAACTCGGCCAGCAGCCGGCGCGGGAGGGAAGAGGTCACGTCCGCATTCTTGACGTTCGATGATTACTCAGTCAATATTGAGTCAATGGAGGTTGAGAGACAGCCGGAGCTGGAACGCCGGGCCAAGATGCACGCAGCGCTCGGTGATCCGGTGCGACTTCGGATCGTCGACAGCCTCCAGATGAGTGATGCCTCCCCCACAGAGCTCGCCGGGATGCTGAATGTCCCGTCGAACTTGTTTGCTCACCACGTGCAGACCCTGGTGAGCGCAGGCGTCGTGTCCCGTCATCATTCCGAGGGCGACGGGAGACGCACGTACCTGCACCTCGAGCAGGACGCGCTCGAGAGCCTGGGCACCGCGTCCCCCGTGGCGGTGCCCAGGCGTGTCCTGTTCGTGTGCACCGGCAACTCGGCCAGATCCCACCTCGCGGCGGCACTGTGGCGCCAGGTCAGCCCGATCCCAGCAGCCTCCGCCGGCACCCACCCAGCCGAGCAGATCAATCCGGGGGCGGTCGAAGTCGCATCCCGCCACGACCTGGAGCTCCCCATCGTCGATCCCCGTCATCTCGATGATGTGCTCGACCCGGACGACCTGGTGGTCACCGTCTGTGACCGCGCGCATGAGACCCCGAAGGTCCGCGGCGAGCTGCACTGGTCGATCCCCGACCCGGTGGGCAAGGGCCCCGAGGCCTTCGACGCCGCGTACATCGAGCTCGAGCGCCGAATCAGGACGCTTGCCTCCCGTTTCGATTCCTGACCCCCACATCCCCTCACCCGCAGGAGTGCCTCGATGAACGCTGATGCATCACCGACCGACAACAAGCCGGGCGTCCTCTTCCTCTGCGTCGAGAACGCCGGCCGCTCCCAGATGGCGCTCGGCTTCTTCGCCCACTACGCCGGCGACCAGGCGATCGGCTGGTCCGGAGGCTCTGCTCCGGCCGCGGCGATCAACCCGGTCGCCGTCGAGGTCATGGCCGAGCTCGGGATCGACATCTCCGGGGAGTTCCCGAAGCCCTGGACCGACGAGGTCGTACGCAGCGCCGACGTGGTCATCACCATGGGCTGTGGCGACTCCTGCCCGTTCTACCCCGGGAAGCGCTACGAGGACTGGAAGGTCACCGACCCGAAGGGCGGTGGCATCGAGCACGTGCGCGGCATCCGCGACGAGATCGAGCAGCGAGTCCTCACCCTGCTCGGCGAGCTCGGCGTGACCCCGCAGCGCTCGATCACGAGAGAGTGATCGGCGCCCGGCTGATCGTGAAGATCTCCTCGCTCGGCGCGGGGGTCCCGCAGCAGCCGCCGCCGTTGGCGCTCTCGGGGTCGTCGAAGACGCCGGCGCCGCCGCACACCCCGGTGTCGGGGAGCTCGAGCTCCACCCGGGCGGCCGCGTCGTGGTCGCCGGCGAGCTCGGCGACGACGCTGCGCACCTGCTCGTAGCCGGTCATCGCCAGGAAGGTCGGCGCGCGGCCGTAGGACTTCATCCCGACGAGGTAGAGGTCGGGCTCGGGCTGGGCGAGGTCCTTGGCTCCGGTCGCGCTGACCGAGCCGCAGGAGTGCAGGTTGGGGTCGATCTGGACCGCGATGTTGCGCGGCGCCTCCAGCGTCGGGTCGAGGTCGAGGCGCATCTCGCTCAGGAAGCCCAGGTCGGGACGGTAGCCGGTGAGGACGACGATCTGGTCGGCCTCGATGGCGCGACCGTCCTCGGCGATGACGGTGGCACCGTCGACCCGCTCCGTGCGGAACCCGGTCATCAGCTCGACCGACCCGTCCTGGACCGCCTTCCTGGCTCGTACGCCGAGGGCACCCCGCTCCGGGAGCTCGTCGGCCTCGCCGCCGCCGAAGGTGTTCGTCGAGACCGCGCGGCGGATCGCCCAGGTGATCTTCGTGCCGCGGTGCTCCTTGGCGATGGCGGTGAGCTCGTTGACGGCGTTGAACGCGGAGTCGCCCGCGCCGATCACGACCGTGTGCCGGCCTGCGTACGCGTCTGGACGGGCGCGGTCCGGGACGGCGTAGCCGAGCGCGCCCGCTGCGTGTGCGGCACGCTCGCCGAGGGCCGGGAGGCCGTCGGCACCGGCCGGGTTGGGCCGGCGCCAGGTGCCGGAGGCGTCGACGACGGCCCGCGCCTCGATGCGTTCTTCGACGCCGTCCGCACCGGTCACGTGGAGGACGAACGGCTGCTCGGCGCGTTCGGCGTCGACCAGCCGGTCACGGCCCTTGCGCGAGACGCCGGTGACCGTGGCGCCGTAGCGGACGTGGTCGCCGAGGGTGTCGGCCAGCGGGGCGAGGTAGCTCTCGCGCCACTGCGCACCGGTCGGGTACCCCTGAGCGGGTGCGGTCCAACCGGTCGGCTCCAGGAGCCGGGCGGCGGCCTTGTCGACCAGCTCGGGCCAGGCCGAGAAGAGACGTACGTGGCCCCACTCGGCGACGGCTGCCGCAGGCTCGCTCCCTTGCTCGAGCACGAGCGGGGTGAGCCCGCGCTCGAGGAGATGGGCAGCGGCCGCGAGGCCCTGGGGGCCGGCGCCGATGACGGCAACGGGCAGGTCGGTCATGATGCTCCTCAGATTCAAGAACGTCGATATGACGGCGACCTTAGGCTACGTATCGACGGTCGTCAATATCATTCGCTAGACTCGTCCTCATGACCGTTCTTCCCGTGCTTCCGTCCGCCGCCGTCGCGTGCTGCTCGCCGGTGACCGCAGGCGTGCTCGATGACGACCAGGCCGAGGCGCTGGCGCGGATGTTCAAGGCGCTCGGCGACCCCAACCGGGTCAAGCTGCTCTCGATCATCGCGGCCGCCGAGGACAAGGAGGCCTGCGTCTGCGACCTCACCGAGCCGGTCGGGCTCTCCCAGTCGACGGTCTCCCATCACATGAAGCTGCTGGTCGAAGCCGGGCTCGTCACCCGCGAGCAGCGTGGCAGGTGGGCCTACTTCTCCATCGTCCCCGGCGTCCTCGACTCGCTCGCGGGTGCGCTGGCGTCCCGTTGAGGGGTGCCGGAGTCAGACGGTGGTGTAGCCGCCGTCGATCTTCCAGTACGCACCGGTGACGAACGAGGCGTCCTCGGAGAGCAGGAACCGGACGACCGTGGCGATCTCCTCGGGACGGCCGAGGCGGCCCAGCGGGTGCTTGGCCACCAGGGCCTCGTGGGCGCCCTCGATGGCGGAGACGGCCTGGACGGCCGGGGTGTCGATGTAGCCGGGGCCGACCGCGTTGATCCGCAGTCCGGCCGGGCCGTACTCGGCGGCAGCGTTCTTGGTGAGGCCGATGACCCCGTGCTTCGCGGCGGTGTAGGCGGGGTTGCCGAGCGCGGCGACCTCGCCGTGGATCGAGGCCATGTTCACGATCGCGGACTCGCCGGCGCCGGTCTTGAGCAGCTCGGGGACCTGGTAGCGCAGGCCGTACGCGACACCCGAGAGGTCGATGCCGATGACGCGGTCCCAGTCGCTGGGGACCAGTTCGCCCACCGGTGCCGGCCGCTCGCCGATCCCGGCGTTGTTGACCGCGTAGTTGAGCTTTCCGTACGTCTCGACGGCGAAGGCGACCGAGCGCTCCGCGTCTTCGACCTTCGAGGTGTCCGACTGCAGGGCGGTCGCTTCGCCACCGTTCGCCTTGATCTCTTCGGCGACCCTGGTTGCGCCCTCGAAGTTGATGTCGGTGATCACGACCTTCGCACCCAGCCCGGCGAGCTCCTTCGCGATCGCCTCCCCGAGTCCGCTACCGCCACCGGTGACCAGTGCGACCTTGTTCTGGAACGTCATTTCTTCTCCTCGCTTCTGTCCGGGCCAGGGTCCGGGCGTTACTTGATCCAACATTCAAGTAACGCTGGCGGGAGGGCGCGCTCTTCCAATTTGCATAGGTGATCTATGCCTCTTGGGTCGGGTCACCGGGTCGCCGCGGCGATGACCTCCAGTAGTCGCCGGTGGAGCTCCATGAGGTCGTCGACGCTCATGTCGAGACGCTCGACGATCGCGGGCGGGATCTTCTCGGCGTCGTCGCGCAACGCGCGCCCGCGCTCGGTCAGGACGACGGCGAGCGAGCGCTCGTCGAGCTTGTTGCGCTCGCGCCGGATGTAGTCCTGGGCCTCGAGGCGCTTCAGCAGCGGGGAGAGGGTGCCGGGGTCGAGCTGCACCTTGCGGCTCAGCTCGGAGACGCGGAGCGGCTCCTCCTCCCAGAGGGCCAGCATGACCAGATACTGCGGGTGGGTCAGCCCCATGGTCTCGAGCAGGGGCCGGTAGAGGCCGATGACGCTGCGGGCGGCGACAGCCAGGCCGAAGCAGACCTGTTGATCGAGGGCGAGCGGGTTCTCGATCTCCGAGAGGGGATCCTTCTTCGTCGGCATGTGAGTTAGCGTACCAATAGTTGGTGCACAAACAGTTTGCCTGGTAAGTATGAGACCGTGAACGATCAAGCGCGACGACCACGCCACCTGATGGACCCGGACAACCCGATCCGGCCCGTCAACGACAAGTCGCTCACTCACGTGAAGCAGTGGGTGGCGTCCGTACTCGTCGTGTTCACCGTCGCCCACCTGGCGATCGGGCTGGTCATCGGCGCCGTGGCGATCGATCCGGTCTACCAGAGCTCGCGGATCGGGCTGTGCATCATCGCGGCGGCCTTCGGGGTGCTGGGACTGGCCGGCGGGTTCCTCATCCACCGGCGCAGCCCGTTCACGCCCTGGCTGATCCTCGGGATCCTGCCCGCCGCTGTGGGCCTCTGGATCGTGCTGCGCTGAGGACGGCGCCCCCCAGGGGGATGGGGGCGCCGCCCTCAGCGGAAGACCTGTCGGTCAGAACAGGTCCGGCACGGTCCAGCCGTCGAGGTCGTACTCGGCCAGGAACTCGTCGGCGAGCCCCTTCATCGCGTCCGCCCCGCCGCGGTTCTGGGCTGCGAAGAGGAGCTCGGCCTTCACGTTCTCGTGGTTGCCGGAGTAGTTGCGCTCGTAGAGCTCGTGACGGCCGCCGAACTCGGAGCCGATCGAGTCCCACAGGGCCTTCATGACCTTGACCCGGTCGACGGCGGTGATGCCGTTGGAGCCGCGGACGTACTTGTCCAGGTACGGCCGCACCTCGGGGCTCTTGAAGTCGGCGGCGCCGGAGGGCAGGTAGATCAGCCCGGAGGCGACGTCCTGCTCGATGATCTCCTTGACCCGCGGATAGCCGTGGATCATGAACATCCGGTACGTCAGGCCGTACTCCAGCTTCGGGATGACCGCGTCGCCGACCCACGGCTCGGGGTCGCGGGCCATCGACTCGGTCAGCGACCAGAACAGGTTGCGCCAGCCGATGACCTCACCCACCCGGGTCTGTACGCCTCGGAAGCCGCCCGAGCCGGTGGCGTCGAGCGCCTTCATCAGCAGGCCGGCGATGAAGTCGAGCTTGACGGCCAAGCGGGTGCAGCCCTGGAAGGTGAACCGCGGCAGGAACCCCGACTGCGGGAAGAACGAGTTGATCCGGTCGACGTCGCCGTACATGAAGACGTTCTCCCAGGGCACGAGCACCTTGTCGAAGATGAAGATGGTGTCGTTCTCGTCCATCCGGCTCGACAGCGGGTAGTCGAACGGCTCGCCGTTCTGCGCGGCCTGCTCGGTGTAGGAGGAGCGGCAGATCAGCTTGATGCCGGGGGCGTCCATCGGGACGGTGCAGATCAGCGCGAACTGCTTCTTGCGGATCGGCAGACCGTAGTGGGCGATGAAGTTGTAGTTGGTGATCGCGCTACCGGTCGCGACCACCTTCGCGCCGGAGACGATCAGCCCGGCGTCGGTCTCCTTCTCGACCTTCATGTAGACGTCGCCGACCTCGTCCGGCGGCAGCTGGCGGTCGACCGGCGGGTTGATGATCGCGTGGTTCCAGTAGAGGACCTTCTCCTGGGACTCGCGGTACCAGCGCTCGGCGTTGTCCTGGAACGGGGCGTACAGCTCCTTGTTGGCGTGCAGGGTGCCGAGGAAGCTGGCCTTGTAGTCGGGGGAGCGGCCCATCCAGCCGTACGTCATCCGAGCCCAGCGTGCGATCGCGTCGCGCTCCTTGAGCAGGTCGGCCGAGGAGGTCGGCGTCTTGAAGAACGGCATCGTGATGCCGCCGTTGCCGGTGTCGGTCGGCACGGTGAGCTCGTCCACGTGCGGGCCGGTGTGGAGCGCGTCGTAGAGGCGCGCGGTCATCCGCACCGGGTTGCGGAAGGCCGGGTGCGTGGTGACGTCCTCGACCCGCTCGCCGTGCAGGTAGATCTCGCGGCCGTCGCGCAGGCTCTCGATGTACTCGTCGCCGGTCATCGGGCGGGAGGCGAAGTTGGTCTGCTTGTTGGCCGGGGAGCCGGCTGCGGGATTGGTGGTCGGGGGGCCTGAGTGCTGCTCGGGGGCGAGGGTATCGGTCATGGTCTGTTCTCCTTGGTCGGGTCTCGGTCGGATCAGTAGTGGGTGGATCGCGGGATCGCGGGGACATCGAGGGCGGTGAACGACGTGGTCGCGTCGAACCAGCCGGTGCTCGGGTCGTCCTGGCAGCCGAGCCAGACGACCTCGGAGGACGGGTTGCCGATGTGGTGGAAGGCGCTGTCGTGGAAGAGCAGCGGCTTGCGGTCGGTGGTGATCACCTCGACGACCTCTCCGAGGAACAGCAGGTGGTCCCCGCCGTCGTCGGTACGCCACGGGCGGCACACCAGCGTCGCGGCCGTCCCGCCCAGCCGCGGCGCCGTGGCGCCCTCGCGCCAGGGGAGCGGGTCGCTGCCGGGGCGCCCGGCGAAGTGCATGGCGACGTCGCTCTGGTCGTCGGCGAGGACGTTGACCGCGAAGGCCTCGCCCTCGAGATAGGCGGCCGCCTTGGACGTACGTGTCAGGGCGACCTGCACGAGCGGCGGGTCCAGCGAGATCGGGGTGAAGGCAGTGACCGTGGCGCCATGGTGGGCGCCGTCGGGGGTGCGGCAGGTGATCACGGTGACGCCGGTCGCGAAGCGGCCGAAGGTCGACCGCAGGGTGCGTGGGTCCATGGAGCTCCTCCTTCGTCGGGGCCGCGGGATGTGTGGCGGCGGTCACGTCGGAGGACGACGCTAGATCCGGATCACGAGGGCGGCGATCCGCTCTGCGAACGGGCTGTCCGGATTGCGCACCGGGTTTCCGGACGCCCTCGGCGACTGCCGGATCCGCTGTTAATGTGAAGGACGTCACTAGGGGGTGACAGATGAGCACCGGCACTCTCACCGCATCGTCCGGCGACCTGGAGAGCTTCTCCGACGAGGTCGCCCGGGCGTACTTCCCGCATGCCCTGACCATGCGCGGCCGGCCCGCGCGCCCGGCGGAGCTGCGTGCGGTCGATCTCGGCCCGGTCCGGCTGACGCGGATCGGGTGGGGCGCTGAGGTCTCGGTGGAGTCGGACCACCCTGGAGCCTGGGCGGTCAACGTCCCGCGCAGCGGTGTGCTCGAGGCCAACGTCGGTGGCGCCCACGTGCTCTCGCTCGACGGCCAGGCGACGGTGTGCCCGCCCGACCGGCAGACCAAGATGACGCGCTGGTCTGCCGACTGCTCGATCGTCGGGATGCGGGTCGAACGTGACTACCTGGTCGAGGAGGTCGCGGCCCTGGTCGGCCTGCACACCGACCGGCTGCCCGCTCAGCTCGACCTGCGTGCCCACGGCGCCCGCGCCTGGATCGGCCTGCTCGGATCGCTCGGCACCGAGGCGATGCGCAACCCGGCGCTCGTGGGTGACGAGCGGGTACGTCACCGGCTGGCCGGGACGCTCACCGCGGCCTTCGTCGCCGCCTGCTTCCCCGAGGAGCCGGCCGTCGGCTCCGTCCGTCCCCGCATCGTCTCCCGCGTCGTCGAGGCCATGGAGGCCGACCCGGCGCGAGAATGGGCCGTCTCCGATCTCGCCCGCGAGGCCGACGTCGGCATCCGCCGGCTCCAGCAGGGCTTCCAGCGCTACCTCGGCCGCACCCCGACCCAGAAGCTGCAGGAGATCCGCCTCGAACGCGTCCACGCCGACCTCCTCGCCAGCCGCGGCGACACGGTCGCCGAGGTCGCCTACCGGTGGGGCTTCACCCACCTAGGCCGCTTCGCTGCCGCCTACCGGCAGGCCTACGGCGTCACCCCCTCCCAGACGCTGCGCTGCCGCTGACCGCTCGCCGACTCGGCCTAGCTGTTGCTGAGTCCGGCCAGGATGGCGAGCGCGCGGGTGAGCAGCGGGCTCTCGTCGCCGGCGCGGGTGGCAGCGACGAGCTCGACGCCGGGGGTGCCGGTGAGGGGGACGTACACGACGCCCGGGACGGCGAGGGCCGCGGTGGGCTCGGGCACGATGGCGACGCCGAGGCCGGCGGCCACGAAGGTGACCAAGGTGGAGGTCTCAGCGACCTCGTGGGCGATGTGGCTGCGGATCCCGGCGGAGTCGAAGAGCTCCTGGATCATCGCGTTCATCGCCGAGCGGCCGCTGCCGGCGTGGATGACGAGTCCCTCACCGTCGAGGTCGGCGATGCGTACGCGGCGACGGCCGGCGAACCGGTGGTCCTTCGGCATCGCCACCAGCAGGTTCTCCTGGCGCAGGTGGGTGATCGAGAGGCCGGGGCCCCCGGGGTTGCCCGTGGGCAGGGGGCGGAGCAGGCCGAGGTCGAGGCTGCCGTCGATGAGCGCCGCGGCCTGGTCCGGCGAGAGCATCTCGCCGCGGAACCCGAACTCCACCTCGGGCAGCTCGGCGCGCAGGGTGCGCGCCAGGGCCGGGAGCAGCGAGTACGTCGCCGACCCGACGCACCCGATCAGCAGCCGCCCGCGCCGCCCCGAGGCGATGCTGGCGGCCTCGTGGGCTGCGGCGTCCACGGCGCCGAGGATCTCCCGCGCCCGTTCCAGGTACGCAGCACCAGCCGGGGTCAGGTCGACCCGCCGCGTCGTCCTGGTGAGCAGGGTCAGCCCGAGCTCGGCCTCGAGCTGGCGGATCTGCTGCGACAGCGGCGGCTGCGCCATGTGGAGCCGCTCCGCCGCCCGGCCGAAGTGGCGCTCCTCGGCGACCGCGACGAAGTAGCGAAGATGGCGCAGCTCCATGCACTCATATTCGCAGAGTCTCAGTCGTCCGGCACTCGCCGACGAGGTGACGCGTGTCGCCCGCGAGGTCGGCACCGAGGGCATGCTGGGCGGCCAGGCCGAGGTGCCTGGCGTCGGCGGCCGCTGGAAG
>NZ_JBEXRR010000024.1:0-97245 GCF_040613175.1 Nocardioides sp. NPDC006303 | reverse complement strand
GTGGCCGACAAGGCCGGCGTGCTCGCCGCCGTCGCGACCGCCTTCTCCGAGCACGGCGTCTCGATCAAGGCCGTACGCCAAGCCAGCCCCGCGACGCCGACGACGCCCGAGATCAAGCCCGCGCCGAGTGCCCGTCTGACGTACTTGAGCCTGGTGAAGTCCCCCATATTTCGTCACGGTAGTCACAACCGTCACTTAGTTACCAGTGGACTCGCCCAGCCGCGGGTTAGGAGTACGCCAGCAGCGTCGCGTCGATCTTCTCCCAGGCCGCCCGGAGCTCCGCCAGGTCCTCGGGTCGCTTCCGGGCCAGGTCGGCCTGCTCGCGTACGTCCTCGCTCAGGTCGTAGAGGTGGTCGGTGCCGTCGAGCTGCAGGTACTTCAGCGAGCCACGGCGCAGCGCCCGCTGTCCCCGCATGCGCCAGAAGAGGTCCTGGGTCTCGCGCGGCCGGCCGCCGAAGAGGAGCGGGACCAGGCTGGTGCCGTCCAGCGGGTAGTCCGGCGACGGCGTCGCGCCGGCGAGCTCCAGGAAGGTCGCGGTCCAGTCGGTCGTGACGGCTGGCTCGTCGCTGACCTGGCGGCCGGGCAGGGTGCCGGGCCAGCTCAGGATGGTAGGAACCCGGATGCCGCCCTCGTTGAGGCTCGACTTCGCTCCGGTGAACGGCCACACGTTGGAGAACCGCTCACCGCCGTTGTCGCTGGCGAAGAAGACGACGGTGTCGCGGAGCTGGCCGGTGCGCTCGAGAGCCCGGATGACCTGGCCGATCGACTGGTCGAGGTCCTCGACCATGGTCTTGTACGTCGCCAGCGAGCCGCCGTCGTTGTGGAACAGCACGCCCTTCTCGCCGGCCTCGATCCGAGCCGTCAGCTCATCGCTCACCGCCTTGTCCTCGGGGCCCTCCCAGGGCCAGTGCGGGGTGGTGAAGTTGAGGTTGAGGAGCCACGGGACGTCGTGGTCGCGCTCGATGAAGCTGACGGCCTTCTCGGTGACGATCTCGGTGTAGTAGCGAAGGTCCTCGACCTCCACCTCGTCCTCGTAGAGGTCGTACGCCCCGTTGTGGCTGAACTTCGAGAAGTAGTCGATCCCGCCGGAGAAGTTGCCGAAGAACTCGTCCCAGCCGACCCGGGTCGGGCTGTACCAGGGCAGGAAGCCGCAGTGCCATTTGCCGAAGAGCGCTGTCGCGTAGCCCTGGTCCTTGAGCAGCGAGGCCAGTGTCGGGTGGTCGAGCGGGATCCCGTGCAGCTCGTTGGGGGACGCGATCGGCTCCGGCAGGCCGCCGGCGAGGCGACCGGGGTAGCGCCCGGTGTAGAGGCCGAAGCGGGTGGGGGAGCAGACCGAGGAGGCGGAGTACGCATCGGTGAACCGCACGCCCGAGGCCGCGAGCCGGTCCAGGTTGGGCGTCTTGATGTCGGGGGAGCCGTAGGCGGACAGATCGGCCCAGCCGAGGTCGTCGCCCAGGACGACCAGGAGGTTGGGCTTGCGCTTGGGCCGGTTGACCTTACGGGCCTTGAACGGGACCTCGGCGGCTGCGTTGGCGGGGGTGGCGAGGCCGGTGGCGGCGACTGCGCCGGCCCCGGTGGCGAGCAGGCTGCGTCGGCTGAACGTGCTGGGGGAGGGCACCGTATGGCCTTTCTTTAGTGAATAACTACGAATAGAAGACTAGGCGTCGGTCCAGTCCGCGGGCAGCGGTCTCGGTCGGCGGACGCGACGGGACGTTGGTCCCGGTACATATGGGCCCTAACCAAACCCGCCTGGCGGCGTTACCTTGGTAAAGGAATGGTTTCGCCGAGGGGGTGGGGGCCTGTGCAGCAGCGACGCGATCGGGTGACGCCGGTCCTCTTCGCGATCACGGTCATGCTCGCGCTGACGGTCGCCGGGATCATCCATGTCGCTCACGGTGGCGAGGTGATCGGGCCCTTCGCGGTCGCCGACCAGGTCAGCTCGACCACCAAGCAGGTCAACACGCCCTACGTCTGCTGGGACGGCAACGGCTCCGGCTCCCTGACGCGGTGCCCGGACCCGCGTGGCACGGACGGCATGAAGTGGGTCTTCCCCGGCTACGAGAACGCTGCCCGGAGCGCTGAGTGCGCCCCTGGTGAGACCGGCCCGCGCGATCTCTTCGTCGAGTGCTCGATGTCTTGGCGCGGCAGTCAGGTCTACCTCCACTACGCCTATTGGAGCGAGTGGCAGACCGGCCAGAGGAAGTACGCCGCCACCGGCTCGACCCCGAGGATCGAGCAGCGCCTCGACGGCGCGATGTCGCTCTCCTGGCGCCCGCGCCGGTTGCCGACCCCGCACGGCGAGGCCTCCTGGGTCACCGCCGAGATGGTGGAGGGTCACGGCTGGAGCGTCGCCGCCTACGCCGGGGACGGCGAGGTGGCTCGGCAGGCGCTCGACGAGTTCGGTGAGATCCGCGACCTGCGGGAGTGGCGCGGGCTGCCCCGCTGACGACTAAGGGGATTGGGCACTTCTGACGTAGATTTCTGCCCGTGACCGAGACTTCGTCCGCTGCCGTTGCGTCCGATCTTCCGCTCCTGGACACCGTGCACCACGCTGCCGGTGACCCCGACCGAGAGCAGCCCTGGGCCGAGCTCGGCCTGAAGGAGGACGAGTACGCCGAGATCAAGAGCATCCTCGGCCGCCGGCCGACCGGTGCGGAGCTGGCGATGTACTCGGTGATGTGGTCGGAGCACTGCTCCTACAAGTCCTCCAAGGTGCACCTGAAGCAGTTCGGCGAGATCCCGCAGGAGACCCCGGCCGGCAAGATGCTCGCCGGCATCGGTGAGAACGCGGGCGTGCTCGACGTCGGGCAGGGCTACGCGGTCACCTTCAAGGTCGAGTCCCACAACCACCCCTCCTATGTCGAGCCCCACCAGGGCGCCGCGACCGGCGTCGGCGGCATCGTCCGCGACATCCTCGCGATGGGCGCGCGGCCGGTCGCCGTCATGGACCCGCTCCGCTTCGGACCGCTGTCCGAGGAGGACACCCACCGGGTGCTGCCCGGGATCGTGTCCGGCATCGGTCACTACGGCAACTGCCTGGGTCTGCCCAACATCGGTGGTGAGGCCGTCTTCGACGCCTCCTACCTCGGCAACCCGCTGGTCAACGCGCTCTGCGTCGGCGTACTGCGTCACGAGGACCTCCACCTCGCCAAGGCGTCGGGCGCTGGCAACCTGGTGATCATGTACGGCGCGCGCACCGGTGGCGACGGCATCGGCGGCGCCTCGATCCTCGCGAGCGTCGAGTTCGACGAGGACGGTCCGGCCAAGCGCCCGAGCGTGCAGGTCGGCGACCCGTTCATGGAGAAGCTGCTGATCGAGTGCACCCTCGAGCTCTTCGCCGCCGGCATCGTCCGCGGCATCCAGGACTTCGGTGCGGCCGGCATCTCGTGCGCCACCTCCGAGCTCGCCGCTGCCGGTGACGGCGGCATGCACGTGCACCTCGAGCGGGTGCCGCTGCGCGACTCGACGCTCGCTCCGGAGGAGATCCTGATGAGCGAGTCGCAGGAGCGGATGATGGCGGTCATCGCGCCCGAGGACGAGGCGACCTTCATGGACATCTGCGCCAAGTGGGACGTCGAGGCGGCCGTGATCGGCACCGTGACCGGCGAGGGCCGGCTGCGCGTCGACTGGCACGGCGAGACCATCGTCGACGTCGACCCGACCACCGTGGCCCACGACGGCCCCGTCTACGAGCGCCCCTACGCCCGCCCGTCGTGGCAGGACGCGCTGCAGGCCGACGTGGCCGAGAAGCTGCCCCGCGCGGCCTCGGCCGATGAGCTCCGCTCGACCGTCCTCCAGCTGGTCGCCTCGGAGAACCTGTGCGACAAGTCCTGGATCACCGAGCAGTACGACCGCTACGTGCGCGGCAACACCGTCCTCTCCCAGCCCGCCGACGGCGGCATGATCCGCGTCGATGAGTCGACCAACCTCGGGGTCGCGCTCGCCACCGACGCCAACGGGCGCTTCGCGAAGCTGGACCCGTACGCCGGTGCCCAGCTCGCGCTGTCGGAGTCCTACCGCAACGTGGCCTCCGTCGGCGCCAAGCCGCTGGCCATCTCCGACTGCCTCAACTTCGGCTCCCCGGAGGACCCCGACGTGATGTGGCAGTTCGCCGAGGCGACCCGGGGCCTGAAGGACGCCTGCCTCGAGCTCGGCATCCCGGTCACCGGCGGCAACGTCTCCCTCTACAACCAGACCGGCGAGACCGCCATCCACCCCACGCCGGTGGTCGCGACGCTCGGTGTGATCGAGGACGTCACCACGCGTACGCCTTCGGACTTCCAGGCGGCCGACGAGGTCGTCGTCCTGCTCGGCGAGACCCACGAGGAGCTCTCCGGCTCGGAGTGGGCCCACGTCGTGCACGGCCACCTCGGCGGGCTGCCGCCCAAGGTGAACCTGGCTGCCGAGAAGGCGCTCGCCGAGCTGCTGCTGGAGGCGCGGTTCGTCACCTCCGCCCACGACCTCTCCGACGGCGGCCTGATGCAGGCGCTGGCCGAGCCGGCGATGTCGTCGGGGATCGGCGTCTCGGTCACCCTCGCCGGCGACCCGTTCGTCGCGCTCTTCTCGGAGTCGGTCGCCCGCGCGGTCGTCACCGTGAAGGCCGCCGACGTCGAGCGGCTCACCTCGCTGGCCGAGCGCCACGGGGTTGCGGCGACGCAGCTCGGTGTGACGGGTGGTGCGGCGTACTCGATCTCCTATGACGGCGGCAGCGTCGAGATCCCGCTCGAGGAGCTCACCGGCGTCTGGCGCTCGACCCTGCGGGACGCACTGGCCTGATCGGTGCGTCGCCGGCGCGGCTTTCGGTGGATGATCCACTCGGCGATCAGCAGGTTCACGATCCAGCTGACCCAGGCTGAGGCCGAGGCGGCGCTGGCAAGGGTGGGGTCATCGAGGCCGATGTCGTTGCCGGTCATGGCTTCGGGAACGTAGATCATGAGCAGGACCACATTCCAGAAGCGGTTGGCGACGATCGAGAACGCCATCGCATAGCTGCGGTACATCCATTCGCGGTGGTCCTTGAAACGACGTTGCCGCGCGGCGCGGTACCCCTGCACGGTGAACAGCAGGAACAGCACGGCCAGGAAGGTGTTGCCGACCTGCTGGGACGGGCCGGCAGCGGGGAACTGGCTGGTGACCAGCGCCCCCACGCCGGTGGGGATCGCGGTGACGACATAGGTGCGCCCGGTCCAGCGGTGCACCTTCGGATGGTTGGCGCGCAGCCACGGCCACAGCTGGAGTACGCCGCAGCAGAGCATCACCGAGCCGAAGAAGATGTGCGTCACCAGCGCCGGGTAGAAGACCGGCCCGCGGTCGGTCTCGACGAGCGACTGCGACGGGTCCAGGCCGACGTACCGCGGCAGCGCCGTCACCAGAAAGGTCACCGTCGCCGCGGCCAGCGGGAAGACCCACCACTGGCGCACCAGAGGTCTTCTTGTCGTAGTGCTCATGAGCCATCCGATCTAATAGCGTATGGGATTAACTGTTTATAGAGTACGCAGAAGACGGCGGTCAACCCGTTTCTGGAGGGAGCAGGGCATGATGGACGTGATGAGTTCCGATCTGATCCCTCGCCTCTGGGGCAAGGCGCCGGCCGGCCGGCGCGGCCCCAAGCCGGCGCTGAGCGTCGCCCAGATCGTCGAGGCTGCGTACGTCATCGCCGATGAGCACGGTCTTGCCGCCGTCTCGATGGCTCGGGTCGCCGAGACGGCGGGCTGCTCGCCGATGGCGCTGTATCGGCACGTGAAGAACAAGGACGAGCTGCTCATCCTGCTCGCCGACCGGCTCTGCGCGGACCTGCCTGCGCCCTCGCCGGACCTGGGCTGGAGAGATGGCCTGGCGGCGTGGATGCGCGCGCAGGTCGACTTGGCGGTCAGCAAGCCGTGGTTTCTGGACCTGCCGCTCGCGAACATGCTCCCGGGACCGAACCGTCTGGCCTGGATCGATCTTGGGTTCTACTACCTGCGCGACGTGCCGCTGCCGGCCGAGGAGAAGATGGCGATCGTGGGCATCATCTCGCAGTACGTCGTGGGCGAGGCGAAGATCGAGATCGAGTCTGCGCTGTCCAAGGAGGAGAACCCCTATGCCTCGTTCGAGCAGATGCTCATGACGTACGCAGATCCGGAGCGTTTTCCGAACCTGATGACGTCAATGGCCACCTGGCGGCCCGCCGGGCCTGGCGAAGCGTCCGAGTCGGACGATCCCTCGGCGTTCGGGCAGCGGCTGCTTCTTGACGGGATCGCTGCCCACATCGAGCGCCACCTCGGGCGCAGCACTCCGAAGTAAAGGTCGATACCCTGGCGGGGATGTTCCCCCACCTGCATCGCCCCGTGTCCTATGTCCTCGCCCTTTTGCTGGCGGCTGCCGCGCTGCTCGTCAGCGCTGGTCCGGCCTCCGCGGGGGAGGGCGGAACGATCAAGCGGCTCGCGAACTCCGCCCGTGCCGACGCGGGCCTGGACCCGCTGACGCGCGACTCCGCCCTCGACGGTCTGGCGCGGAAGTGGGCCTACAAGATCGCCGCCGACAGGGCGCTCTCGCACAACCCCGACCTCGCCGAGCAGGTGCCGGAGGGGTGGCAGGGGGTCGGGGAGAACGTCGCCATGGGCTACCGGACCGGCGCGGAGATGCACCGCGGCTGGATGAACTCCGACGGGCACCGGGCCAACATCCTGGGCGACTACACCCACATCGGGATCTCCTTCGTGGAGGTCGACAACACCACCTGGGGCGTCCAGGTCTTCGCGAAGTACCCGCCGGGCGTGCGGCCGACCGAGAAGCCGAAGGCCACCAGCGCGCCGGCGCCGACCGCCCCAGCGGAGACCAAGGCCCCGACTCCCCGGCAGACCGCGAAGCCCAAGAAGTCGGCGACGGCTTCGCCGACCCCGTCGCGTACGCCCTCCGCGTCCGTCTCCGCGTCGCCGTCGACGTCGCCCTCGGCGTCACCCTCCGAGTCGGAGTCTGCCTCGGTCCCGCCCGTGGGTGACTCGGAGACCGCAGGCCCGGTGACGTTCACCGACGCCTCGGGCGGCCCGACTCCTGGCTCGAGCGGGCTGTTCGGGATCGGCTTCGTCGAGATCGCCGTCGGGCTGCTCGCGCTGTCGGGGCTGGGGTTGCTCATCGCTCTGCTCCTGGCCCGACGCCGGCGCCGCGAACCACCCCGGCCTGACCAGCAGGGCCCTCGGCACGTCCGGCCCGTCGGGCCGTACCCCGGCGGCGGGCCGGTCTATCGGGGCCAGGTCCATCCCGCAGGACCCGGTCCCGGCCACCCCAACCCGGGTTACCCGAACCCTGGTCGCCCCAACCCGGGCGGCCCCAGGCAGTATCCCGGCGACCGCCGCCCCTGGTAGGACCTAGTCGGCGACCGCCGCGGCGACAGGCCGCGGGCTGTCGATGGAGACGTTCCGAGCCGACGGCGTACGCCGGAAGACGAGGAACGCGACCACGCCCGAGATCGCCATCATCGTGACCGGCAGCCAGAACGCGACCTGCAGGGCCTCGGCGGCCAGCGGCGCGACGGCTGCTCGCTCGGTGGGAGCGAGGGAGCTGAGCGCTCCGATGCCATCGCTGCCCAGTCCGGGAAGGCGGGACGAGAGCGCCGCGGCCAGGAGTACCGAGACGCCGGCGGTGCACAGGGCGGTGGCGACCTGGTTCAGCACGTTGATCATCGTCGAGCCTGCCGGAATGGCGATGTCCTCGAGGTAGCGGGTGGCGATGGTCATCGTCGGCAGCATCACGAACCCGGCGCCCGCGGTCGCGATGGCGTGGGTCATGGCCAGGGCCAGCATCGGCGCGTCCGCGCTCAGCTGGAGCGCCAGGGCGCCGAAGCCCAGGGTGGAGATCACGATGCCCGAGCCGATCACCGGCAGCGGCGGGAAGCGGTCGATGAGGCGGCCGGAGACCTGGATCATGATCCCGGCCGCGATGCCGGCGGGAGCCATCAGTAGTCCTGCGGTGGTCGCCGACTCGCCGCGTACGACCTGCCAGTAGAGCGGCACCAGGATCATCGAGCCGAAGTAGCCGCCGGCGAAGCAGACCAGCAGCGCGGCGCTGCCGCCGGTCAGTGGCCGGGCGAGGAGCCGGATGTCCAGCAGGGGAGCGGCGGCGCGGAGCGCATGCCGGACGAAGAGCGCCACCAGGACGATCCCGGCCCCGACCGGGACCAGCACCTGAGCCTCGAACAGCGTGCCCTCCGCGAACGAGGTGCCCAGCACGAGGAGCGCCATCGCGGGCGGAAGCAGGAGCAGGCCGCGTACGTCCAGGCGGGCGCTCGGGCCGCGCTCCAGACGCGGCAGGTTGCGCATTCCGAGGACGAGGCCGATCAGGCCCAGCGGCAGGTTGATCAGGAACATCCACCGCCACGACATCGTGTCGAGCAGCCAGCCGCCGAGCACCGGTCCGAAGACGGGACCGACCAGCACCGGCAGGCCCATCAGGGCCATCAGCCGGCCACGCTCCTCGGGCGGCGCCGAGCGCAGCGTCAGGGTCATCGCGGCTGGCATGACGAAGCCGCCGCCGAGCCCCTGCAGCACCCGGAACGCGATCAGCGACTCGACGTTCCACGACACCGCGACCAGGCCGGATCCGATCGTGAAGACGCCGATCGCGGTCAGGAAGACCTGGCGGGCACCGAACCGGCTGATCGCCCAGGCCGCGGCCGGGATGACCGTTGCCAGGGCGAGCGTGTAGCCGGTGGCGACCCACTGGATCACCGGCAGCGAAGCGCCCGTCTCCTGGGAGAGACGGGCGATCGCGACCGCAACGATCGTGATGTCGATCGGGATCATCACCGTGCCGGCGATGACGGTGAGCACGATCGTTGTCGGGCTCGGGGCCGTGCGGGGTCGGGGTGTCATGCGTCCAGTGTGGAAGCTAAAGTGAACTTGAGGTCAAGGGGGTTTCGGCCCGACCTCAGCTCGACCTCTCCATGGTCCGTACGCCGACGAGCACCCCGCCCACCGCGACGGCAGCGGCCGCGACGAAGCCGCTGATGACGACATCGGCCGGGAACTGGCCGGCGAAGAGCGCCCGCTCGGCCTCCACGACGTACGTCATGGGGTTGATGTCGCTGAGGAACCGCAGCCAGCCGGGGGCGCCGTCGAGGGGGAGGAGGACGCCGGAGAGCAGCAGCAGCGGGAAGATCAGCATCTGCTGGACCGTCCAGAAGACCCAGTCCTGCTCCTTCGCGGCGGTGGCCAGGGCGAAGCTGAGCGCACCCAGTCCGATCGCGAAGAGCGAGACGATGACGGCTCCGACCAGGACCCCGCCGAGATGGAGGTCGAAGCTGAACGGGGTCACCACGGCGAGGATGACGACCGTCTGGAACAGCACCGGCACGACCTCCTTCAGGGCCCGCCCGACCAGCAGGGACGGCCGGGAGAGAGGCGAGACGAGCAGCCGCTCGTGGGAGCCGGAGCGGATCTCTGCGGTCAGGTCGGCGCCGGTCATCGAGGCGCCCATCAGCGCGGTCATGACGACGATGCCCGGCACGAACCACTGCAGCGCGCTGCCGCTCTCGACCGCGGGCAGGAGTGGCGCGAAGAGCCCCAGGAAGACCAGCGGCTGCATCATCGCGAAGAGCATCGAGGCGGGCTGGCGCAGCTTGGGCGTGAGCTCGCGGAGCAGCACGGTCCAGGTGTCGGTGAGGAAGCCGGTCGGGCGGCTCGGCACTCGGGTGGTGCTCCGGACCTGTGCGGTCGGGACGGTGAGGGTGGTCATGCTGCTGCTCCTTCGGTCTGGGTGGTGGCGGACTGGGAGGTGGACTGGGCCGACTCGCGCAGGCTGCGGCCGGTCAGGTCGAGGAAGACGTCGTCGAGGGTGGGGGTGTGGACCTCCATCCGGATCGCGGGGGTGCCGTGGGCGGCCAGGTCGATGGTCAACGCCGGCGCGCTGTCGGCACCGCGCGGTGCGCGGATCGAGACCTGCGTCCCGGCACGCTCGATGACGGTCGGACCGGACAGCGCCGACTCGGCGCGAGCCGCGGCGGCCGTGGCATCCGCCTCGGTGCCGAAGCCGAGGAGCACCAGGTCGCCGAGCCTCTCCTTGAGCCGGGTGGCGGTGTCGTCGGCGATCACGACGCCGTGGTCGATGACGATCACCCGTCCGGCGAGCGCGTCGGCCTCCTCCAGGTAGTGGGTGGTGAGCACGATCGTGGTGCCGTCCTCGTGGAGTCGGCGGATCTGCTCCTGCAGGTTGGCGCGGTTCTGAGGGTCGAGGCCCGTCGACGGCTCGTCCAGGAACAGCACCTCGGGGTGGTTGAGCAGCCCGATCGCGATGTCGAGCCGCCGCCGCTGGCCGCCGCTGAGCGTCTGGACCGGGCGGTCGGCGTACTCCTGGAGGTCGAAGGCCACGAGCAGCTCCTCGATGCGCGCCTTCGCGGCGTCGCGCGGGATGCCGTGGGCGCGAGCCTGGGACATCAGCTCGTCGCGGCCGCGCTGGATGAACGCGGCGGCGTTGCCCTGGCCGACGTAGCCGATCGAGCGCCGGACGGCGCCGCGCGAGCGTACGACGTCATGGCCGGCGACCTCGGCGGTGCCGGAGGTGGGCGGGATGAGGGTGGTCAGCATCCGCAAGGTGGTCGACTTGCCGGCTCCGTTCGGACCGAGGAAGGCGACGAGCTCACCTTGGTGGATCTCGAGGTCGAGCCCGCGTACGGCCTCGACGGTCTTCTTGCTTCGGGTGAAGTGCCTGGTCAGCGCCTGAGTGCGGATCACCGGCCGGTGGTTGCTGTGGTTCGTCATGTCTCCAGTCTCTGAAGTCATCCGGTCAGCTTCTGTCCGCTTTCGAAACTTTCTTCCGGGATCTGGTTTAGAAGTCCGGCGAATGGGTAAGAGAGAGGTAGCGCGGAGTCGGTCGGCTCGAGGAGGGGGCGAGCCGACCGACGCGCGGGCCTCCAGGTTGCCGAGGAATCAGGCCACGAACTGACCGCAATGGCGCCTAAGGTCGGTTCCATGAGTACGAGCGCCCGGATGCTGCAGCTCCTCTCCCTGCTGCAGACCCACCGTTTCTGGCCCGGCACGGAGCTGTCCGTACGTCTCGAGGTCAGCGACCGTACGCTGCGGCGCGACATCGAGCGGCTGCGCGACCTCGGCTATGACGTGGACGCCACTCGAGGGGTGGCCGGCGGCTACCAGCTCCGGGCCGGCAATGCGCTGCCGCCGTTGCTGCTCGACGACGAGGAGGCGGTCGCGATCGCCGTCGGGCTGCGCACCGCGGCTGCCGGCATGGTCGCGGGGATGGGGGACATCTCCGCCCAGGCGCTGGGGAAGGTCGTCGCGCTGATGCCGCCGCGGCTGCGGCGACGGATGGACGCGGTCACCTCGCAGACCGACTCCATCCCCTGGGGTGGCCGGGTGCCGCTGGACGCCGGCGTGCTCGGGATCCTGGCGCAGGCCTGCCGCGACGACGAGGTGCTCACCTTCACCTATCAGGCGCCCGAGGCCGACCCGACCCAGCGCCGCGTCGAGCCGCACCGGCTGGTGACGCTCGGCAACCGTTGGTATCTCCTCGCCTACGACCGGGTACGCCAGGACTGGCGCTCCTTCCGCGTCGACCGGGTCAGCGACCCGAGGACCACCGGCCAGATGTTCCGTCCCCGCGAGATCCCGGGCGGCGACGCGGCGACGTACGTACAGTCGGGGATCCGGGCCCGCCCGGCGGCCTTCGACGTCTGCGTCCTCTTCGGCGTCGAGCCCGACGTGGTCGCGCGGCGGGTGGGGCGCTGGGGCGAGGTCGAGCCCGCCGAGGGTGGCTGCCGGCTGCGGATGCAGGTCGACGATCTGAGCTGGCCGATGATGATCCTCGCCGGCGTCGAGGCCGACTTCACGGTCGAGCAGCCTGCCGAGCTGGCCGAGCTGGTCAAGCGGGCGGGGGAGCGGTTCGTCCGCTCAGGCGCCGTCACGTCCTGATCGGGCCAGCCACTCCTCGCGCAGAAGCCCGTAGACCACCAGGTCCCGGCGCTCGCCAGGATAGGCCTGCGCACCGCGCATGGTGCCCTCGTGGGTGAAGCCGAGACGCTCGGCGACCGCACGGCTGCGCTTGTTCATAACCGAGGTGTCGATGATCGCCCGGGCGATGTCGTACTCGTTGAAGAGGGTGTCCAGCAGCGCTGCGACGGCCCGGGTGATCAGGCCGCGTCCCTCGTACGCCTCGCCCAGCCAGTAGCCGATCGTGGCCGACTTCTCGTAGAGGTTGATCCGCGCGGTCGTGGCCCCGGCGACCTGGCCGTCCTGGCGGATGACGCACGGGATCGCCTCGCCCTTGACCCACTGGCCCAGCAGGTAGGTGCCGAACCCGGCGACGCTGAGCATGGTCTGCTGGCTGTGAGCCCACGGCTCCCATTCGCGGAGGTGGTCGAGGTTGGCGTTGATGAGCTTGTGGACGGCGAAGTCGGTCGATCGGTCACGCAGGACCATCTCCGCGCCGCTCCCGAGGTCGATGCTGAACAACTGATCTCCTACCGTGCCGGACCGGGACCTGGAGCGTAGCCGCCCTGCAACGCATCCAGGATCAGCGTGCCGTACGCCCGCATCTGAGCCAGCACCGGGATGACCTCACCCTGGAAACGGCAGATGACCGCGTACGCCGCCTGTCGGCCACCGACGTCGAGCAGCCCGACCTCGGCGCGGACGCCGTCGTCGGTGCCGGTCTTGCTCCATACCCGCAGGTGTTTGTCCGGTTCGGTGTGGGCCAGCGGGTCCAGGCCGTAGGCGGCGGAGACCATCGACAGGTCGGTGGACGGTGCCAGCCAGGACAGGACGGTCGGGTGCGGCGTACGGAAGTAGGCGACCCAGTCGGCGGCACAGCCGATGGAGAGCATCGACGGGTCCTCGGGCCTGCGTACGTCCCGGACCGAGTCGTTCAGCATCGACCCGCCTGCGGCCAGCCGCCGCGCGACGGCCTGGACCGGAGTGAGTCCGACGTGGTCGAGGAGCACGTTGGTGGCCAGGTTGTCCGAGACCGCGCCGATCAGCCGGGCGCAGTCGGTCATGGTCAGCGCGGGGGCGTCGAGGTACTGCCACAGGCCGCTGTCGGCCACCGGCGCGATGCTGTCCTTGCGCAGCATCAGCTCTCCCAGCGACGGATCGTCGTCGAGCAGCTCGGCGAGGTGGTGCAGCAGGAAGATCTTGGCGACGCTGGCCGTCGGCAGCAGCAGGTCCGGGGCGGACTCGACGAGGGTCTCACCGGAGCCGGTGTCGACCGCGAGGATCGACCATTCCGTCCGTGAACTCATACAACGGACCTAAACAGATGAGGAGGACTGGTCCTCACGCAGCTCGCCGACGACCTGGATCTTCTGCCAGATCTTGCGGGAGAGGTCGACGGTGAGGCCCTCGACGGTGCTGACCGTGTCCAGGACGACGTTGTCCTGGGAGTCCTCAGCGCACAGCGCGGCCGTCTTGCCGACGAGGCTGAGCAGCTCGGAGCAGTACTCCAGGTAGTGGATCAGCTCGTCAGCGTCGAGGGTGAACTCGACGCTGGCCGGGGTCGTCGTGAAGCCCGTACGCAGCCGCTCGGGGTCCTTGGTGAGTTGGTGCATATCGATGATGTGGGCCAGCGAGCGCAGCCGGTGCAGCAGCTTCAGCGCGCGCGACCGCAGCAGCCGCTCCGGGATCGTGTAGAGGAAGAAGACCGCGACCGCGGCGAAGATGAGGTCGTTGACGGTGCTCTCCATCAGCGGCAGCCACTGGACGCCGGTGAGCGTCTCGTCGCCGAACGCCGTCGCGAGGCCCCAGATGATGGCGACCAGCGTCAGCGCGAGGACCGCCAGGATCAGCACGCGGGAGACCGCACGCGTCCACACCAACCGTCGCCGGAGCCGGTCCCCGGCACCCGAGGACTCCCTGATCAGGCCGGCCAGCTCCTCGGCGACCTTCACCAGGCCCCGGTCGGGGAAGCGTGCCGCGATCCGTCCGTGCAGCGTCTCGACGGTCTTGAGCACCATCTCCGACTCGAGTCTCTCCAGTCCCACGTCAACGGAGCGTAGTGGTCGCGCGCCGCCGCAGTGGGCAACTGCCGCAGATAGGGTGAGGACGTGCCAGCTCGACTCAAGCCCGCGGCCGCTGCCGACGTGGCCGATGCCCTGGATCGCGTACGCGCCGAGGAGCCCGCCAAGGCAGATCTCCGCCTCCTCACCAAGCACTTCCTCGCCGTGCTCGAGGAGCGCGCGCCGGGCAGGAGCGTCGAGGTGCGCGTCCCGCCGTACGCCGCGGTGCAGTGCGTCGAAGGGGTCCGGCACACCCGCGGCACTCCACCGGCGGTGATCGAGACCGACGCGGTCACCTGGATCGCCCTCGCCACCGGGGCGATGACCTGGTCCGACGCCGTCGATCTGGCCAGGGTCAGGGCCTCAGGAGAACGCACCGACCTGTCGCCGTACCTGCCCTTGTAATCTCGCCCTATGAGCCACTCCACCGAAGACATCAAGGCCCGTGTAGACGACCTCTTCCCCGCGATCCGCAAGGACCTCGAGGACCTGGTGCGGATCGAGTCCGTGAGTGCGGACCCCGAGCGCCTGAGCGAGGTCGAGAAGAGCGCGGAGATGACCCGCGACCTCTTCGCGGCCGAGGGCTTCGACGTGGAGATCGTGCGCGCCTTCGACGGCGCTCCGCCGGCCATCGTCGGTGAGAAGAAGGGCCCCGAGGGTGCCCCGACGGTGCTGCTCTACGCCCACCACGACGTCCAGCCGGAGAACGACCACGCCGATTGGGACACCCCGCCGTTCGAGCCCACCGAGGTCGGCGACCGGCTCTACGGGCGCGGTGCGGCCGACGACAAGGCCGGCATCGCGGCCCACATCGGTGCGGTCCGGGCGCTTGCCAGCCTCGACGAGAACGGTGAGCTCCCCGTCACCGTGCGCCTCTTCATCGAGGGCGAGGAGGAGGTCGCCTCCGCGACGCTCCCCGAGCTGCTCGGGAAGTACCAGGACAAGCTGCGGGCCGACGTCATCGTCATCGCCGACTCCGGCAACTGGGACATCGGCGTCCCGGCGCTGACCACGTCGCTGCGCGGTCTGATCCGCGTCGATGTCGAGCTCCGCACCCTGGGTCACGCGGTCCACTCCGGCATGTGGGGCGGTCTGGCTCCCGACGCGATCATGGCCCTCGTACGCCTCCTCAACACCCTCTGGGACGAGGACGGCGCTCCCGCGGTGGAAGGGCTCGTCTCCGGTCCGGCGGCCGACGTCGACTACCCCGAGGAGCGGCTCCGTGCCGAGTCCGGGGCACTCACCGGCCTGCAGTGGGTCGGCAAGGGCAGTGCCGTCGAGCGGATGTGGACGCAGCCGGCGATCACGATCACCGGTCTGGACGCCCCCAAGGTCGACGGCGCCTCCAACACGCTGTCCCCGACCGCGCGCGCCAAGGTCACCATCCGGATCGCCCCCGGCGACACCGGCGAGAACGCCGTCGCCGCCCTCACCCAGCACCTGGAGAAGCACGTCCCGTGGGGCGCCGAGCTGACCACCAAGGTCGTCGACACCGGTGAGCCGATCGCCCTGGACGCGACCGGCCCGGCCTACGACGCGGCCCGTGCCGCCTTCACCGAGGCGTGGGACGGCACCGCCCCCATCGACATGGGCGTGGGCGGCTCGATCCCGTTCATCGCGGAGTTCCTCGAGGCGTTCCCGCAGGCCAGCGTGCTGGTCACGGGCGTCGAGGACCCCGACACCCGCGCCCACGGAGCCAACGAGGGGCTCCACCTCGCCGAGTTCCGGAGGGTCGTCGTCGCCGAGGCGCTGCTGCTCCAGAAGCTGGGCAACTCCTAGCTGCCAGGCAGCGTCAGCGCCACCCGGGTGCCCTCACCAGGGTGTGAGTCGAGCTCGACCAACCCGTGGTGGCGCTTGGTGATCTGCTCGACCAGCGTCAGCCCGAGCCCAGCTCCGCGCGAACCACCCAGCGCGGAGTTGGAGCCTCGGTAGAACGGGTCGAAGACCTCCGGCTGCTCCTCGTACGCGATGCCGACACCGGCGTCGGCGACGATGATCGTGACCTCGCTGCCGGCGCTGTAGAGCATGACCTGCACCCGCGAGCCGCGGTAGCTGTACGTCAGCGCGTTCTTCACCAGGTGCAGGAAGGCCGCGCGCAGCTCGCGCGGGTCACCGACGACGTACGCAGGTCCGGTCGGGGTCGTCAGGACGCACTCGATGTCCTTCTGCGCTGCGTCGGGATCGAGCTCGTCGAGCACGTCGTCGAGCATCTCGGAGACCTCGATCGTGGTCTCGCCGGGGGCGTTGGCTGGGTCGCGGATCCGGGAGAGGAGCAGCAGGTCGCTGACGATGCCCTCGATCTGCGCGCTGCGTACGGTGAGCGTCTCCACCTGGACGATCCACGGCAGGGTGTTGGCGTGCTCGCCGGCCAGCGCGTTGAGCGAGGTGCCGAGCGCGTTCACCGGGATCCGGAGCTCGCGGGCGACGGCCTCGATCAGCCGGTTGCGTTCGCGGTCGGCGCGGGCGAGCTGCTGGGCGAGGTCGCGCTCCTGGGTGTAGGCGTTGGCGGTGAGCACGATGCGTCCGAAGTCGCGGCCCAGCTCCATCGCCAGCCGGCCCTCTGCGTCGGTCCAGGTGGGCCGCCCGGGTGAACGGAGCAGGACGATGTGGCCGAGCCACTCGTGGTCGGCGCCGACCGGTACGACCAGGGCGCTCTCCGCACCCAGGGTCTCGAAGAACTTGTTGGCGACGGTGGCCTGCTCGTTCCACTCCGTGGAGTCCGTGATCCGCCCGCGGCACAGGATCGAGTAGGTGCCCTCAGCCCAGTACCGCGACGTGTTCCGCGAGGTCAGCGCGGCCAGGCCCGGGTCGGGGTCCCAGTCGAGGCCCGGGGTGGAGTGCACGACCATCTCGTTGTGGGGGCCCTTGGTCGCCATCCAGATCCCGTCGGCGCCCAGGCCGCGGATCAGCGCGTCGTGGCTGGTGTCGAGCACGTCGGCGAGGCTGAGCTTGGAGCTGGCGTCGCGCAGGAACTCCTTGGCGGTCTCGAGGTTCGCGGCGCGCTCGTAGAGCCGCTCGCGCTCGAGGTAGCCGCGCACGACCCGCTGGGCGCGCTTCGCGAACCGGTTGAGCACCCGGCGCTGGGTGAAGTCGGGGCGACGGCCACTGACCGGCATGTCCACCGAGAGGCAGCCCTGGATGGAGCCGTCGTCACCGAGGATCGGCGCGAGCAGCATGTCGTGGGGGTGCCAGGCGTCGGGGGCGTCGATCATGTTGGTGGTGGAGACCCAGCTGCCGTCGTGGAGGTGCACCCGGTCATGTGGGATGAACCGCCAAGCGCCCCAGTTCTCGCCGCGGGAGAGGTTGGCCTGCACGTCCGAGAGGGCCCACCGGGCGCCGAGGATCTCCTCTGCGGTCTCCCGCTGTCCGCGCGCGTTCAGGCCGCTGGTGAAGCCGTGGATCGCGACCATCTCGACCTCGTCGCCGCGGACGACGTTGATCGCGGCGATGCCGAAGCCGAGCAGCTCGCAGATGCCTTCGGCGATCATCTGGAGCGCGGGATCTGCCACCGGCAGCGACGTCCTGCTCGGCGTGCTCGCAGGCACGTCGAGGGCATCGACTGACTGTGGTGGGGGCATCCTTGCTCTCGGGTAGGCCGGTCAGGGAGGGTGTTGCAACTGCGTGGCAGTCCTGAGGACCTGGGCACCACGGAGTGTTGCACGAAACGCGCACGCTGTGCAGCCGTAGGCGTCCGTCTCGACCAGATTGTGACGTTTGGTTAACCGAGCGAGGTGGCGTCGTTGGCCAGCGGAAGGACGAGCGAGACGCGGGTGCCGGTGCCGGGCTCCGAGCGCAGCGTGACGCGGCCGTCGTGGCGGCGCGCGACCCGGTCGACGATGCTGAGCCCGAGGCCGACGCCCTTCCGGCCGCCGATCGCCTGGCTGGACCCGCGGTAGAACTCGGTGAAGACCTGGATCTGCTCCGCCGCCGGGATGCCGACGCCGTTGTCGGTCACCGAGATGGCTGCCTCGCTGGCGCTCTCCACGATGTAGAGCCGCACGTGGCCGCCGCGGTGGGTGTAGACCAGCGCGTTGTCGACCAGCCGGAGGATCGCCGCCTTGATCTCGCTGCGGTCGCCCAGCACCTGGACGCTGCGCGAGGGCACGTCGATGCTCACCTCGATGCCACGCTTCTCCGACTCGTACGTCCTCTGCTCGAAGATCTCCTGCAGGAGCGAGGTGAGATCGACGTAGGTCAGGCTCGGGCGCGAGGAGGGGTCGGAGAAGCGGGAGAACAGCAGCAGGTCGTCGACCATCGCGACCAGCTGGTCGGACCGGCTGATCAGGTTGCCGACCTGCTGGAACCAGGTCGGCGATCCGCGGTCCTCGTGACGCATCGCGTCGATGCCGGTGGTGAGCGCGGTGAGCGGGTTGTGGAGCTCCTGCGCGACGGCCTCGATGAGCCGGCTGTGCACCTTGTCGGCGGTGGCCAGCCGTTGGGCGAGGTCACGCTCCTGGGTGTAGGCGTTGGAGGTGAGCACGATGCGCCCGAAGTCGCGACCGAACTCCATCGCGAGGCGCCCCTCGGCGTCGGTCCAGCGCGGCCGGCCCGAGCCACGCACCAGCACGAGATGACCCAGCGCGGTCGTCTCCACGCCGATCGGCACGACCAGGAGCGAGTCGGCCCCGACGGCGTCGAGGAACTCGATGCCGAGCCTGGCGAACTTCCTCCGCTCGGCACCACCGTGATGCAGCGTATGGAGGAGCAGCTCGCGGTTGACGATGGCGTGCTGGCCCTCGTTCCACAGCCGAGTGCTCTGGTAGGCCTGACCGGCCGCGATGTTGCTCTCGGTGGCGTTCCACCCCAGGCCGGGCGAGGCGTACGCCACGGACCCGCCCTCGCCGTCCTGGGCCTGCACATAGAGACCGTCGGCGTCGAGACCGCGGCTCATCGCCTCCTGGGTGGCCTCGAGCACCCCGGTGAGACCGAGCTGGGAGTTGGCCTCGCGCAGGAAGCTCTGCGCCTCGAGCAGGTTGTTGGCGCGCTCCTCGAGGTATTCACGCTGCAGGCTCAGCAGCACCGCTCGCCGCGCCTGGCGGGCGAACCGGTTGAGGATCCGCTGCTGGCGCCGGCCGGGCCGGCGGCCGTTGGTCGGGCGGTCGATCGAGAGTACGCCGACGAGCTCGCCGTTCTCGTCGTAGAAGGGCGCCAGGAGCTCGTCGAGCCGGTGCCAGTCCTGGGGGTCCTTCAGGATGTCCTCGTCGGTGTCGGGGACCCAGTAGCCCTCCGCCTCGCCGATGGTGTTCTTCTCGTGGGGGACGAACTTGATGTCGCCCCAGTCCACGGACATGTCCAGCAGGTCGGTGACCACCGAGACCGGGAACCGGGTCCCGAGCATCTCGGCGACGGTCATCTCGCCCTCGACGGTGTGGCCGCTCTCGTCGCCGTACGCCGCGACGATCTCGAACTCGTCCCCACGGCGGATGTTGATGACGGCGGCGCCGAAGCCGACGAGCTCGGTGACTCCCTCCGCGATCAGCTGCAGACCGGGATCCGGGCTCGGGTACGCCTCGGAGGCGCCGCTTGGCGCGTCCGGACCCTCTGAGGGCGTACTGGTCATGAGTTCTCCGCCGAGATGGAATTGCAACCCGTTACCGGTGCGTAAGGTTAAACAATGGGCAGCGTCACACGGAATGTGCTTCCCACACCAGGGGTCGAGTCGACGGATATCAGTCCGCCGCGTCGACTGACGATTCGAGACACGATCGTCAGACCGAGTCCGGTGCCTGGCTGTTTGAGGGCTGTGGGGTTGGTCGAACGGAAGAACTCGGTGAAGAGCCGGTCCTGGTCCTCCGGCGAGATCCCGAGGCCGTGGTCGGTCACCCGGAGCTCGAACCAGCCGGGGCTGGTGCGAGTGCTCACGATGACCTGACCGCCCTCGGGGCTGTATTTGATCGCGTTGGTGACCAGGTTGATCACCACCCGGTCCAGATCGCCCGGAGCCAGGGTCACGTAGACGTCGTCGGACGGCATCTCGAAGACGAGGTCGTGGGCGTCGCTGGTCGGCGTCTCGGCGCTGAGCTGGCTGTAGACCTCCTCGAGCACGGGCGCGACCTGGATCGGCACCGTGGTCGGCAGGTGGTCGGGGTCGGAGACCTTCGACAGCATCGCCAGGTCGGCCACGATCTTCTCGGTGCGGTCGCGGTTGCGCGTCAGTGCGGTCAGCACCTCGGCGTACTCCTCCTCGGACTCCGCGTAGGGCAGCGACTCGATGTTCCACCGGAACGCGGAGAGCGGGTTCTTCAGCTCGTGGGCGACCGTCGCGATCAGCCGGCTCTTGTGGGCCTCGAGCTCACGCAGGGAGTCGACCGCCGCCTTCTGGCGCAGGTAGGCCCTGGAGTTGTGGACCACACGGCCGAAGTCGCGGCCGAGGTCGGCGGCCGTGATCAGCTCGAGCTCGCTCCAGTGGGGCTTGTCGGGACCGCGGCCGAGGAGCATCGCGCCGTACCACGTCTGTCCCGAGCCGATCGGGACCCCGACGATCGAGCCGACCTTGTAGTGGCGGATCCAGTCGGTGATCAGCTGCTGCGTCTCCGGATCGGGGTGCGGGAGCCGCTCGGCGCCGTCGGGGGTCTGCACGGTGATGCTGCGCTGGTCCCAGAGGTATTGCCCGTAATCGACCATGAACGGGCTGGTCAGGTCCTCGATCGGGAGCTTGAAGTCCTCCCGGTAGACCTTGGTGCGGATGCCGCGGCCGCCCGGCTTGGACATGTGCAGCCAGAAGTCGGTCAGGTCGAGCACGTCGACCAGCCCGGTGCTCAGCGAGTTGAGGATCTCGTCGGGGTCCAGCTCGCGCCCGGCGCGGCGGATCACGTCCCGGGCGGCCTCGGCGAGGCGTACCTGCTCGGAGAGCTCCTCACGCTCCAGGGCGAGCAGGATGGCGCGCTGCGCCTGCACGGCGTGGCGGCCGAGCACGGCCCGCTTCTCCGGGTTGGGGCGGAGGCCGTCGGTCGGTACGTCGACGATCAGGGTGCCGCGGAGCTTCCCGGCGTCGTCGCGCAGCGGCGCGACGAGCAGGTCGAGCGGGTTCCAGGCGCCGGCGGCGTCGACCGTCGTCATCGTCGGGATCCAGCCGTACACGTCGGCGGTCGGGTCCAGCCGCTCCGCCGGCACGAACTTGAAGATGCCCCAGTCGTCGGCCCGGGCGAGCTCGGCCTCGAGCCGTTCGATCGGGGTGACGGTGCCGAGCAGGTCGGCGCGGGCGGAGTCCTGGCCCGAGACGACCACCATGTGGAGGTGGCCGTCGGCGCGCGCGACGCTGATCGTGGCCATCTCGAAGCCCGCCAGCGCGGTCAGGCTGTCGGCGATCAGCTGGAGGTCGGAGAGATCCTCACCAGGGGTGAGCAGACCACCGATCTCGGCCAGATCGGTCGTGATCGTGGTCATCGTCGTGGTGAGGTCGCTTCTGGCGCGTTTCCCGCCCAACGGTGGTGGGGCGAATCCCGGTGGCACCGTCAGTCGGTGACCGCCGGCGGGCTTGGGCGCTGGAGAAGTCATCGGATCGATTATCCGGGATGTCGGTCCCGGGCGGTAGGGCAGACGTGGATCGTTCTTTACATTCATGATTCCGAGACGTTCATGTGACCACCCTTACAGGACTGTCAAGGGTTCGGTGATCGCCTGCGTACGCCCTTACACTCGATGCCGTGGTCAACCTCACCAGCTCAGGTAGGCACGTGTCCCGACGCAAGGGTGGCGACGGCCGGCTCACCGCCGCCCTCGACCCCCACGACCAGGGTCCCCAGGACCACTGCGGTGTCTTCGGTGTGTGGGCGCCGGGCGAGGACGTCGCGAAGCTGACGTACTTCGGCCTGTACGCGCTGCAGCACCGTGGCCAGGAGTCGGCGGGTATCGCGGTCAGCAACGGACGCCAGATCCTGGTCTACAAGGACATGGGCCTGGTCAGCCAGGTCTTCGACGAGCCGACCCTGGAGTCGCTCAAGGGCCACGTCGCCATCGGCCACGCCCGCTACTCCACCACCGGCGCCTCGGTGTGGGAGAACGCGCAGCCGATCTTCAAGCCGACGCCGGACGGCTCCGTCGCCCTCGGCCACAACGGCAACCTGATCAACGTCGCCGAGATGCGCTCGGCCGTCGAGGCGCTGCCCGAGCACTCCGAGGGCCGCCACGCCCCGGTGTCGACCAACGACACCTCGCTGCTCACCGAGCTGCTCGCCTTCCACCCCGACTCCTCGCTGGAGGCGCGTGCGCTGGAGGTGCTGCCGACGATCAACGGCGCCTTCTCGCTGGTGTGGATGAACGAGGACACCCTGTTCGCCGCGCGTGACCCGCAGGGCATCCGCCCGCTGGTGCTCGGCCGCCTCGACCGCGGCTGGGTGATCGCGTCGGAGGACGCCGCGCTGGCCACCGTCGGCGCGAGCGTCGTCCGCGAGGTCGAGCCCGGCGAGATGATCATCATCGACGAGTCCGGTCTGCGCTCGGTGCGGTTCGCCGAGGCCGACCGCAAGGGCTGCGTCTTCGAGTACGTCTACCTGGCCCGCCCCGACGCCAACATCGCCGGCCGCAACGTCCACGAGTCCCGCGTCGAGATGGGCCGCGAGCTGGCACGCGAGTTCCCGGTCGACGCCGACCTGGTCATCCCGGTGCCCGAGTCCGGTATCCCCGCCGCGACCGGCTACGCGCTGGAGAGCGGCCTGCCCTTCGGCCAGGCGTTCGTGAAGAACGGCTACGTGGGGCGTACCTTCATCCAGCCCTCCCAGACCCTGCGCCAGCTCGGCATCCGGCTCAAGCTGAACGTGCTCGAGCACATGGTGCGCGGCAAGAAGGTCGTCGTGGTCGACGACTCGATCGTGCGCGGCAACACCCAGCGCGCCCAGGTGCGGATGCTGCGTGAGGCAGGCGCCCTGGAGGTCCACGTGCGGATCTCGTCGCCGCCCGTCAAGTGGCCGTGCTTCTACGGCATCGACTTCGCCACCCGCGCCGAGCTGATCGCCAACGGTCTCTCCGTCGACGAGATCGCCGCCTCGGTCGGTGCGGACTCGCTCGGATACATCTCCCTCGACGGGATGATCTCGGCGACCCGCCAGGAGCGCACCTCGCTCTGCACCGCCTGCTTCACCGGCGAATACCCCGTAGAGCTGCCCGACGAGAGCATGCTCGGCAAGCACCTCCTCGAGGTCTCGCTGCAGTCCCCGACCGAGGGCAAGGCCCTGCCGGTCCTGAACAACCCGTGATCGGAGATCTTGACGTGACTCAGAGCCAGAACGCGTACGCCGCAGCAGGTGTCGACATCCACGCCGGCGACCGCGCCGTGGATCTGATGAAGGTCTGGATCGAGAAGTCCCGGCGCCCCGAGGTGCTCGGCGGGGTCGGTGGCTTCGCCGGTCTCTTCGACGCGAGTGCCCTGAAGGCGTACGAGCGCCCGCTGCTGGCCACCTCGACCGACGGTGTCGGCACCAAGGTCGCGATCGCGCAGGCGCTGGACAAGCACGACACGATCGGGTTCGACCTGGTCGGCATGGTCGTCGACGACCTGGTCGTCTGCGGCGCCGAGCCGCTGTTCATGACCGACTACATCGCCACCGGAAAGGTCGTCCCGGAGCGGGTCGCGGCGATCGTCAAGGGAATCGCGGAGGCCTGTGTCGAGGCCGGCTGCGCGCTGGTCGGCGGCGAGACCGCGGAGCACCCGGGGCTGCTCGCGGCCGACGAGTACGACGTGGCCGGCGCGGCCACAGGCGTCGTCGAGGCCGACAACCTGCTCGGTGCGAACCTGGTCAAGGAAGGCGACGTCGTCCTCGCCATGGAGGCCTCCGGCCTGCACTCCAACGGCTACTCCCTGGTCCGCCACGTGCTGCTCAACTCCGGCGCCTACACGCTCGACGCGCAGGTCGCCGAGTTCGGCCGTACGCTCGGCGAGGAGCTCCTCACCCCGACCCGCGTCTACGCCAAGGCGTGCCTGGACCTGGCCCGCGGGACCCGCACCCACGCCATGTCCCACGTCACCGGGGGCGGCCTCGCCGCCAACCTGGAGCGGGTCATGCCGCCGGAGCTCTCCGCGCGCATCGACCGCACCACCTGGACCCCGGCGCCCGTCTTCGACCTCGTCCGTCGCACCGGCTCCGTGGCGCTGGAGGATCTGGAGATGACCCTCAACTGCGGCGTCGGCATGGTCGCGCTGATCGACCCCGAGGACGTCGACGAGGCCGTACGCATCCTCGCCGGCTACGACATCCGCGCCTGGGCCGCCGGTGAGGTCACCGCCACCCCCGGCGGCAAGGTCGAGCTCAGCGGGGCGTACGCGGGCTGGTGAGCTTGTAGGAATACCCGGTTAACCGGGTATTCCTGCACTTCTCTGGCATTGCAACACCTGAGAAGTGCAGGTTTCACCGGTTAACCGGGTATCCCGTCACGAGGACGATCAGCCCTTGAGCACCTGCACGACAGACGGCCGCGGGCCGGCGAACTCGCCCACACCGGCGGTGCCCTCGACGTAGTCGGGGAAGAGGGAGTTCGGCGCGTCCCAGGTGCCTTCCTCGCCCGGGTGCTGGACGGCGACGAAGACCGACCCGTCGCGGTCGTGGATGACCGGGCCGCAGGTCTCGGCGTCGCGAGGCACCGCGAGGAACTGCTGGACGTGGCCGCGCTCGCGACCCTCCAGCGGGACCTTGAACAGCCCGTCGAGCTTCTGGATCGAGCTCGGCTGGCCGTCGGTGGAGATCCACAGATTGCCCTCGGAGTCGAAGGCCAGGTTGTCCGGGCAGGAGATCGGCGAGACCTTGTCCTTCGGGTAGCCCGCGAAGTACGTGGACGCGTTGGTGGACGGGTCGCCGGCGACGATCACGAGGTTCCACCGGAAGACGCGCGAGGTGTGGTCGCCGTCGTCCTCGGTGATCTCGATGACGTGGCCGTCGCGGTTGGTGTTGCGCGGGTTGGCCTCGTCCACACCGGCCTTGCCGGTGGTGCCGCGCTGGGAGTTGTTGGTGCAGGCGACGTACACCTTGCCGGACTTGGGCGAGGGCTCGACGTCCTCGCAGCGGTCCATCTTGGTGGCGCCGGCCTTGTCAGCGGCCAGGCGCGTGTGGACGAGGACCTCCTCGACGCTCATCCCGGAGACCTTGCTGCGGCCGTTGACCACGAGCGGGATCCACTGGCCGTAGCCGTCGAACTTGCCGTCGCTGGGCAGCTTGCCGGTGCCATCGATCTCGGTGGCGGGGGAGTCGCCGTGGAAGCGGGCCACGTAGAGGTTGCCCTCGGTGAGGAGCTCGAGGTTGTTGCGACGGTTTCGCTTGCCGTAGCGCCCCTTGGAGACGAACTTGTAGAGGTAGTCGAAGCGCTCGTCGTCGCCGGTGTAGGCCACCACGTGACCGTTGTCGGCGATGACGACGTTCGCGCCCTCGTGCTTGAGGCGGCCGAGCATGGTGTGCTTGCGCGGGGTCGAGGTCGGGTCGGTCGGGTCGATCTCGACGATGTAGCCGAACCGGTTCGGCTCGTTGGCGTAGTCGGCCGAGCGCGCGTCGAAGCGCGGCTCGATGGCCTCCCAGCCGTACGTCGAGGCAGCATCGGTCAGGCCGTAGCGCTTCTCCGCCGCCGAGGTGCCGGTGGCCCGGAAGTAGCCGTTGAAGTTCTCCTCGCCCGACAGGATCGTGCCCCAGGGCGTGGTGCCGCCGGCGCAGTTGCCGATCGTGCCCAGCGCCACGGTGCCGGTCGGGTCGGCCGCGGTCTTGAGCAGGTCGCTGCCGGCCGCGGGGCCGGTGAACTCGAACGGCGTCGAGGCCGTGATGCGGCGGTTCTTCGGGGCCGACGGTACGTAGTTCCACTTCTTGCCCGGCGCGGAGCGCTCGAGCTCGACGATCCCGAAGCCGTGGGCGGCCATCGCGATCTCGAGCTGCTCGGTGGCGTCGAGGTCCGGCGGGAACATGATGTCGGGGTTGACGTACTCGTGGTTGCAGCAGAGCAGGCCCTTGGTGCCGGCCTTGTTGGTCACGATGACGTCGGTGTAGTCGTTGTTGTAGCCCCAGGCGAGCGCCTGCTTCTCGGCGGTCTGGCTGTTGACGTCGAAGGGAACGCCGCCGGGCAGGATCGGGTCGCCCCAGCGGATGATCGGCTCCCAGGTGTAGCCCTGGGGCACCACGAAGGTGTCCTCGGTGGCCGCGACGGGGGTGATCGCCTTGAACGGCAGGTTCGTACGCCCACCGTGGCCGCGCCCGGCGGCGAGACCCGCCTGGACGGGGCTGGCGGCGGCCGCCAGACCGCTGCTGCCGACCGCGAGGGCAACCGCGCCCGCGCCGGCGAGACCGAGCGCGTGGCGGCGGCTGAGCGCCTTGCCGGCGATGTCGCGGAAGTAGCCGTTGTCGGAGGTGTTGGGCGCGGGCTTGGCGCAAGCGCTGTCGCACTTGAGGGCGCAGGTCACCGCGCTGCGCTTGCCGCGGGTGTGTCCGGCCATGGGAAGCAGGGACAACATGGAGCGCCGGCCGTCGGTGACGGCGGGCGCAGCCTCGTCGCTGCACGAGGGACAGGCGGTGTCGGTCTGGATGTCGCTCAGTTCGGTCACTGCATTTCCGTTCAAGACGCGTTGTTGTCAGGTCTCCCAAGAATCGGAAGGGAGGCTATGCGCGGCGAGACAACCGCCCGACCCCTCAATCTGTCGTCAGGGTGAACGGCGAATGACGAGTCGTCAGGCTCAGATTCGTGTGACCTCAGTAACATTCGCTCCTAGCGAACGGATTTTCGACACCCCGGCGTGCGGATTCTTGGCATGAACCGGTAGCGTTATCCCTACGAGAAACCTGTGAACAGCCCGGGACTATCCCGGCCAAGTGCGACGAGGGGGCTGGACCCTATGGGGCGCGGCCGAGCGAAAGCCAAGCAGACGAAGGTCGCACGCGACCTGAAGTACCGGACCTATGAGACGGACTTCGGGGCCCTTGCGCGCGAACTTCACGGTGATGAAGACACCAGTCAGAAGTCCGATCCGAAGCCGGACGACTACGACGACTGGTCGGACTACGACGCGGGATCCTCGCGCGACTAGGGTCTGTCGGCCAACGGCGGCAACGTCGTGGTCGACATCCCCTCAGACTGATCGGCTGATCACAACCTCCCCGTGAGTGCCGTAGCCGGGTAGCCGGCCGCCGTGAGGCGTGCCGTCGAAGGCGACGTGCAACCACTCGTCCCCCACCGGGATCAGAGTGGGCCACGGAAGGTTCGTGACGTACGCCGATCGGAGTTCTGCGACCTCGTTGAGGTCCAGGTCGAAGATCGGGTAGCGAGCACGGACGCGACGCGGGTTGTCGCGTCCGTCGCTGGCGCCGACGACGACTGTGCCGCCCAGCGGGACAAGCGTGGTGCCCTCGGTGGCTGTCCGGTCGGTTCGTGCTGCCCGGAGGCTGAGCGCGTCCAGGCTCGGTCCGCTGGCGAGCACCGTATGGAAGTCGAAGTACTTCCTGGCGCTGACGTAGCCGACCAGCCACTCGTCGTCGCGGCATAGGACATGGGGATCCCAGACGCCGACCGACATGAGCCCGTCCGTCGGCAGCGCGAGCGGTGTCGAGTCGAGGACGTGCTCGCCTCGGGTCAGGTCCGCTCGTGAGCGGGCGATCGTGACCCCGACCGGGCTCCACGGCTTGCTGGGGTCGGTCTTGTCCGGGGCCTTGAAACCACCCCACGTGCTCGTCGTGACCAGCCACTCGTCGCCGTCGCGCACGACGTGGGTGGCGTGGTCGCCGTAGACCAGCCCGTCCCGGTCGAAGTAGAGCGCGCCGCGATGGACGAGGTCGTACGTCACCGGGTCCAGGGCCCACACCGACGTGTGCGCCGTGGGGAAGAAGCCCGGCCCGGCGCTGGTGGCGGTGAGCAGCAGGGTGCCGTCGTCCTCGCGGAACGGCGAGCCGTCGGCGTACGTCACCACCCGGATGTCACGCAGGCCGAGCTGTCCGAACGCGCCGCTGCGTACGTCCTCGGCGGAGCCCTCGTGGCCGGCGCTCAGGCCGGCGAGCCATGACTCGTCACGCGGTTCGATCCCCACCTCGGTGAGATCGACCCGCGCTCGGGCCACCCAGGCTGCGTCCTCATAGGTCAGGGCGGTCAGCATCGTCCCGGTCAGCGTCAGCGCGAACCGGCCGACCCCGCGTCCGACCCTGCCGTGTCGCCGACTCGCGTGAGAGGTACGTCGCGACCCGGTCGTCACCTCGAGCGACACCCGCCGCCCGTCGTAGAACCCGGTGAGCACGTCCCCACCCGAGGTGAAGCTCAGCGAGACCGGGCCGTCACAGGCTGCCTCGATCGCCGCGTTGGCCGCGGGCCGGGGGAAGGTGGTGGACTCGACCGCGATCGTGACGGGGCGCTGGCGACGTACGATCTTGAATTCGGGGAACATCGGCTCCAGTCTTCCGGGCGCGTGGGCACTGCCCTAACGCAGCCCCCGGACATAGGCGGTGGCTCGGCGCAGGTCGTGGAGCCGCGCCTCCCAGGTGATGCCGAGGAAGAGCAGCAGGAGTCCGGCCGCACCGAGCACCCACCACTGCTGCAGCGTCTGCGCCGACGGCATCTGCGCCAGAGCCAGGACCGAAGCGACCAGGGCGCCACCGACCAGCGGTGCTGCCCACCGCAGCCAGGCGCCGCCGAGGATGAAGACCAGGCAGGCGATGCCGAGCAGGGCGGTCCGCATCGAGACCGGATCCTGGAGGGCTGCCGGGACGGACGGGATGAGCGCGAGGAAGACACCCGGCCCGAGAACCGGCAGAGAGGCGACCTCCCGGTCGAGGCGGAGCTTGACCACGCCGTAGACGACCAGTGCGATCGCGGGCGGCAGGGTGTAGTACTCCCAGGTCGTGGCCGAGGTGTCGGCCAGCCGGATCCACAGCGCGATGGTGGCCAGGCTGGCGCCGGCCCAACCCAGCCAGCGTCGCTCGTGGTGGGCGATCGCGTGCGCGGAGACCGCGGCGCCGGCGAGGGTCAACAGGATGCTCAGCCAGGGGAGATCGACTCCGCGCGATCCGACCGCGGTCGGCCCGTCCGGGGTCAGGACGATCTCGGGGCCGAGGGTGACCGTGCCGACGACGATCGTGACGACCGCGGCGACCGCGGCGGTGATCTCGGCGGAGGGCAGCAGCCGGAAGATGGTGACGACGGTCAGGATGACGATGATCCCGGCCGCGGCGTACGGCTTGGGGATGTCGTTGAGGTTGGCGAACATCCAGCAGAACGCGGTCAGGGTGATGATCCAGTAGGGCGCGGTGACGGCCTTGGTCTGCAGCTCTTGGGTGAGCCGGTCGACGGCAACCGCCGCGACGGTGAGCACCCCGGCCACCACCAGTGCCAGCAGCTCGTTGGTGAAGGCGGCGCCGAGCGATCCCAGGCCGAGCAGACCGGCGACCGTGAGCCGTGGTCCGGACTGCTGCGGCTCGTGGCGCAGGATCGTCGCGATGCACATGACACCGGCGATCAGCAGCAGGATCGCCAGCCAGTCGGTATCGAGGCCCTCGGCCCCGCTGAAGGCGCCCAGGCCGATCGACACCGCGGCACCGGTGGCGGCCGCGGCCTCGATGGCGGGGCTGCGGCGTACGAGCACGATGACGCCCATCGCGACGACGACCACCACAGCGGTGTAGGGACGCTCGATGTCGGCCAGCCGGGCCGCCTGCCAGACGGCGGCGGTCAGGGCGAGGATCCAATAGGCGGTCGCGACCTCCCGGGTCGTGCCGGACTGGACCCGGTCGACGATGAGGCCCAGGGCCGTGAGGATGAGGGTCACAACCAGCGCGAGTACGTCGTTGGAGAGGACCGCTGCCGTGGCCGCGCCGAGCCCGACGGTGCCTGCCACGGCCAGTGCGGGAGGCTGGCGGTGGTGCAGGCCGATGGCCGCGGCGAGGATGGTGGCGATGGTCAGCAGGACCGCCGCCCAGGTCACGTCGACGGCGCCGATGCCGATCGAGATCGCGGCGCAGGCCACGGCCGCCCACCAACCCGACCCGCGGAAGCGGAAGAGCGTGATCAGCCCGAGGACCGTCACGATCACGCACGCGGCCCACTGCCGCTCCACGTCGATCAGCGGCGCGAGCGACCACAGACCGAGGGCGAGCGTCGTGACCGAGTAGCTGGCGGCGACCTCACGGTCGACGCCGAGCAGACCCTGACCCGCGTACGCAGCCACCGCCGCCAGCGCGAGCGCGACGACCACGGTGAGCAGGTCGCTGGGCAGCGCCGCGGCGAGGGCGACCAGCCCGAAGATGCCGGCGGCGAGGAGCCGCGGCCAGCGCTCCGCCCACCAGGCCAGGGCGACCGCGACACCGAGCAGCAGCAGCGCCGGGAACAACAGCGGAGCGCCGTAGCAGGCGGCCGTGATCGCGAACCCGGTGACGCCGCCGGAGAAGGTGATCCAGCCGACCGTGGGTCGGTAGGTGCGGAAAGCGGGCGGGTTGGATCGGTAGAGCCAGGCGGTGCCGAGGGCAAGGATCGCGAGCATCGACGGCAGCGTCAGCCAGCCCGGCAGCAACGGCTCCGGGCCGGTGACCGGGGAGAACGCGGACTCGGTCCAGGGCACGGCCGCGAGCCGGACGGCGGCCGAGACCGCCAGGATGAGGACGGTGATGCCCAGGCCCACGGCGTACGGCGTCAGCGCGGTGGCGGCCCAGCGCCAGGGCCGGGGGAGCGCGACGAGCGCGCCGGCGGCGACCAGGGTGACCACCACGGCCACGACCGTCAGGGTGACCGCACCGTCATCGAGAGCGGGCTGGGTGAAAGTGTAGGCGGCGATCAGGAGAGACACCCCGACCATCGCGACCTTCGCGTCCTTGGGCAGTGGGAACAGCAGCGCCACGACCGTCAGCACCGCGGCGGCGCCGAGCAGCAGGGGCAGGGTGCCGCCTCGCAGCAGCTCGGAACCGGTCAGGGCGGGATCGGCCAGGCCGCGGACGAGCAGCATCAACCAGAAGCCCGCCATCACGACCATCGAGCCGAGGGTCAGCGCCTGCAGGTCGGTCTTGCTCGCCACGATCACCACGAGGAGGGCGATGACGGCTGCGATCAGCGGGAACCAGATCAGGTCGGAGATGAGCTCGAGCCCGATCAGGGCGGTGAGTACGCCGGCAGCTGCCGCCACCTGTGGCCCGATCACCGCGGTGAGCTTCTCGCTGCGTGCGCCGATCAGGGACATCGCGAGGCCGGCCAGGAAGACGACCACGCCGACGATGACCAGGAAGCCACGGTCCCAGTCGACTCCGTCGAGCCAACCGGCGTACTTCATCCCGGCTATGTCGAGGGCGAGCAGTCCCAGCGCGAGTGTCCAGACGCCTTCGGTGCCGGCGCGGAGCTCGAGGTGCATCAGCACCGCGCCACCGATCGTGAAGAGCGCGGTGAAGACGACCAGCATCGTGGTGCGGCCGCCGACGCCCATCGTCGCCCAGGCGACCGCGAGGAAGATGACGCCCGCGACCAGCAGGAAGAGCACGCCGACGCCGACCAGGATCAGCGGCACCGTGATCGGCGCCCGCCGGGCGACCGGGGCGCCGGGGAAGGGCGCCGGTCCGGCCATGGCAGTCGCGGCTGGGGCCGGGTCCGCGAGCGGTGTGGCGTCGGGCTCGGGCTGGATATGCTGCGGCGGCGCCGCGGGCGGCGCGCCGACCAGCAGTGGAGCGGGCGGCGGGGTCCGGCGCGCGGCTCGGCTCGCCTCCTCCCGGATCGAGCGCAACCGCGTCATGAGTACGTCGGCCCGCAGCAGGGTGCCGTAGAGCTCTTGCGCGACGGCGTTCTCCAGCGGCAGCCCGCAGTGCGGGCAGGGGCTGGTGCCGGGCTCGAAAGCCTCCCGGCAGTCGGGGCAGCGACCAGGATCGGCGTACTTCACAGCCCACCATCCTTGCGTAGATCCGCCGAAGCGCGTGCGGGAAACGCAGGGTGTGCGCTGAGACTTGATCCAGAATGACAACCGGCTTCGACCCATAACTGCAGGTCGAAGCCGGTTGTTGCTTGTGGGCAGGGGCGGGGTCGAACCGCCGACCTATCACTTTTCAGGCGATCGCTCGTACCAACTGAGCTACCTGCCCAAGCGAGGTGAAACATTACCGGAAGCGACCGCGACGTTCCGAATCGGGACCCGAAACCGGACGTACGGCCTCGCTTTGGCGGCCTCGGACGCAGACCTCTAGGATGTCCCGGCAGGCCCCCTTCGTCTAGCGGCCCAGGACCCCGCCCTTTCACGGCGGTAGCGCCGGTTCGAATCCGGTAGGGGGTACACAGTCTTTCCATGTCTCGAGTCTCGCGGCGCGACAGCCCGGCCGGCATCCGCACGGATACTCATATCCGGGACGCACCGGGTCACGCGGATGCAACACTTCCGACTGTGAGTGCGTGGACGTCGCCAGCGGCGATCGAGGTCGAGAGCCGGCTCTTCCGGGCGCTGGCGGTGTTGCGCGTGGTCGTGCTCATCAACGCGGTCGGGCTGACCATCTACCGCGCCGCCAACTTCGACCCGCCCGCCGCCGCGCTGGTCTGCGCGCTCGTCATGGTGGGGTGGACCGCCTTCGCCATCTGGGCGTACGCAGCACCCGCCCGCCGCACGGCGGTGCTCGTCGGCGCCGACCTGGCGATCGCGCTCGGGCTCCTGCTCGTGACCCCGCTGGTGAAGGGGCCGGGGTTCCAGGCGAGCGTGCCGGGGTTCTGGGTGAGCGGCGCGCTGCTCGCGTGCGCGATCCACTACCGCTGGATCGGCGGGCTGCTGGCCGGGGTGGCGCTGGCGACCGTCGACCTGATGCTGCGGCAGGAGATCGACCAGTCGATCTACGGAAACGCGTTCCTGCTGGTCATCGGGGGCCCAGTGGTCGGCTACATGTGCGAGTCGGTGCAGCGGATGGCGCTGGAACGGGACGAGGCCGAGCGCGCCGCGGCGCGGGCGGAGGAGCGGGCACGGCTCGCCCGGGCGGTCCACGACGGCGTGCTCCAGGTCCTGGCGCTGGTCCAGCGCCGCGGTGGCGAGCTGGGTGGTGACGCCGCCGAGCTCGGCAGGCTGGCGGGGGAGCAGGAGCGGGAGCTGCGGGCGCTGATCCGCGGCGAACAGCCCGGCCGGGGCCCGGCCGTCGGGATGGTCGACCTGGCCGCCGCTCTCGCCGAGCTCGAGACCGGCACCGTGACGGTCTCCGGACCCGCGACCGCCGTCGAGATGTCTGCACGCCCGGCCGAGGAGATCGTCGCGGCGACCCGCGCGGCCCTGGACAACGTACGCCGTCACGTGGGTGAGGACGCCCGTGCCTGGGTGCTCCTGCAGGCGTTCCCCGACCATGTCGAGGTCTCGGTGCGTGACGACGGACCGGGCATCGCGGACGGCCGGGTCATCGAGGCCGGGGAGCAGGGCAGGCTCGGCATCAGCGAGTCGATCCGTGGCCGGATCGAGGACCTCGGCGGCAAGGCAGAACTGGTCACCGGAGCAACCGGGACGGAGTGGGAGCTCACTGTTCCCCGGACAGGAGTGCAGGCATGAGCGAGCGACAGCGAGCGACAATCGGCCTCAGGCCGCCGCGTCCGTATTCTTCGCTCTCCGGAACGGAGGCGGCGGCATGAGCAGAGTGATGGTGGTCGATGACCACCCGATGTGGCGTGACGCGGTCGAGCGCGACCTGATCGGCGCGGGCTTCGAGGTGGTGGCCACCGCCAGCACCGGCCGTGAGGCGATCACGCGGTTCGCCGCGGCCCGGCCGGAGGTGGTGGTGCTCGACCTGCACATCCCCGAGCCCGACGGTGTCCAGGTCACCACCGAGATCATCGCTCTGCACCCGATGGCCAAGGTCCTCATCCTGTCCGCCTCCGGCGAGCAGAACGACGTGCTCGCCGCGGTCAAGGCCGGCGCGACCGGCTACCTGGTCAAGTCCGCCTCCCGCGACGAGCTCCTGGAGGCCGTACGCCGCGTCGCCGCCGGCGACCCGGTCTTCACCCCCGGCCTCGCCGGTCTGGTCCTGGGCGAGTTCCAGCACAGCGCTGCCACCGAGGTGCGCGGCGACAAGCCCGCGCTCACCGACCGCGAGACCGAGATCCTCAAGCTCGTCGCCAAGGGGCTGAGCTACCGCCAGATCGCCGACCGCCTCGTGCTCTCCCATCGCACGGTCCAGAACCACGTACAGAACACCTTGCGCAAGCTCCAGATGCACAACCGGGTCGAGCTCACCCGCTACGCCATCGAGCAGGGCCTGGACGCCGACTGACCCCCTCGTCCAAATAGGCGGAGCAGTACCCGGCATGGGAGAGAATCGAGAGGTGGTCTCGCTTCTCTACCTTCACGGCGTCGGCAACGGCGACCCCCGCGACGCCTGGCGCCGCGCGCTGGACAACGCGCTGCAGGATGCCGGCTACCCGGGGCTCGACGAGGTCGAGGTGATCGCTCCGAAATATCCCGACGTGCTCCGCACCGACGACGGCGACAAGACCATCAAGATCCCGCCGGTCACCGCGCCGAGGTTGAGCGCCGCCGACCAGCGGGACGTACGCCGCCGGGTGGAGCGCGCGACCGCCGAGCTCGAGTCGATCCTCGGCGAACCCGTGCCCGCCTCGCCGGTCGGCGTCACCGACTCGCTGGCGCCGATCGTGCTGCGCGTGCTCCGCCAGGCCCACAACTACGTGACCAAGCCCGGCATCCGGGCACGTACGCTGCGGATGGTCCTCGACGAGCTCCCCGAGGAGGGCGAGATCGTCATCGTCGGCCACAGTCTCGGCTCGATCATCGCGATCGACCTGCTGCGCAGGCTCCCGCCCAAGCTGACGGTCACCGGGCTGGTGACGATCGGCAGCCCGGCCGCCCACCCGAACCTCCACGAGGACTCCGACCGCCTCGAGATGAAGGCGCCGGTCGACCACGTCGGCTGGTGGGTCAACGTCTGGAGCAACGGCGACGCGGTGACCGGCCTGCGCGGCATCTGGCGCCACTTCCCGTGGGCGCTCGACCTCCAGGTCGGCCTCGGCCTCGACCACCGCACCACCACCTACCTCCGGTCCAAGCCGGTCGCCACCGCGATCGGGCGCGGCCTGTTCGGCTCCCTCACCAAGGAGCTCGCGATCGTCGAGGGCACCCCCGACGTCGCCCTGAACTCGCTCGAAGTCCGCCTGGCCCTGTGGCTCGCCTACGCCCAGTTCCTGCGCGACCACCTCAAGGGCGCCACCCAGGAGCGCTTCGGCGCCGCCCTGCGCGTCGTCCAGCACGAGGTCCTGGAACGGCTGATCGAGAACTACCGGACCGACGGCGTACGCATCCCCCAACAGCTCCTCGACCTGCGCGTCTCGCCCGACACTCCCAGCGACCGAGACCTGCCGCGGCCCAAGCCGCTGACCCAGCTCTCCAAGGAGGAGGCCGTCCTCGCCCTGGTGGCGCTGGCGACCGCCAACCCGGTGCGGCCCTATGAGATCGACGTCCCGGACGACGTACGCCGCCAGGCATTCCACGACCTGACGGTCTGGATGGGGCTCGGGGGCGGGCTCGGCGAGAACCTGCACATCGCGATGCAGTCCGCCTCGAAGGCCGTCTACCCGGTCGACCAGTGGAAGCTGTGGGTCGGCATCGGGATCGGCGCGGCCGTGCTGGTCGCTGGTCCGATCGGGCTCGCCCTGGCCGCCCCCGCCGGGCTCGCCGGGGGAGCGGCCATCATCGGCGCGCTCTCCGCCTTCGGTCCCGGCGGGATGGTCGGCGGACTCGTCACCGCCGGTGCGATCACCACCACCGGCGCCGGCACCATCGCCGCCACCCTCGTCTCCAGCTCGTCCACCGCCGAGGACGTCGAGGTCACCGTCATCCAGCTCCTCACCGCTGCGATCCTGCGCTCCCGCGAGGGTCTCGAGCAGGACCTCGGGGTGTGGCTCGCGATGTCCGAGATCCAGCGTCAGACCGGGCGTGAGGTCGCCCGGCTCGCGGCCTACAGCGACGAGAAGGCCCCCGGTGTCGAGGCCCTCCGGCGCAAGGCCCGCGCGGCCGAACGAGCCATGGCCTACATGGTCAAGAACCGGCTCGTGGAGGGCCTCACCGACGAGGAACCGAAGGGCGAAGAGCCCTTCGAGGAGTAGGACCCCTCCCCGATTGTGAATCCCCCTCACCCATGGGCTATGTTTTTCCCGTTGCCGCACACAGCGGAAACAAACAAGGCCCTGTAGCGCAGTTGGTTAGCGCGCCGCCCTGTCACGGCGGAGGTCGCGAGTTCAAGTCTCGTCAGGGTCGCGGAACGAATCAGAGAGGACGTGGTCGCAGAAATGCGACCACGTCCTCTTCGTTATTTACATGGCGGCCTCCGGCCGCGGCGGGGGATATCCCCCGCACCCCCTTAGATTTCTCGGGGGATCGTTCGCTCTGGTGCGGTCGTGCGCGTTGTCGCGGTTAGAGGCTGTCGAGACCGCTTTGCGCTCTGGTAGGTGTGGCTGAAGGGTCTTGTTTCTTCGCGTGTGACTTGTGGGTCGGGTGTTGTTCCCGGAGCGGGGGACACGCCGGGGTGTGGCGAGCGCGGGAGACGTCGAGCGTGGGAGGGTGGTCGTCCTGCTTCGGCAGGAGTCTCGGGCCAGAGATCCCTCGATCTCACCCCCGGTTCGGGCCGTTCGTCCCTGTGGGATATAAGCCGATTTGGCGGTAACGTGCGGGCTGCTGTCCTCTCGTGAGAGGATTCTGCCGCTTGTGTCGACGTCGCAATTCGGCAGGGCACGGGGGAACGACTAAGACGTTCGGTATTCAGGAGGCAACACCACCATGTCGTCGTACTACCCGCATCGGCCGCCCCATGCGGCGAGTGCGGACGAGCTTGCGTCACGGATGCAGACGAACGGTGCCTACCGCACCCCGGCCGCCCCCGCGCAGCAGCAGCCCCCCGCCCTTGGTTGGGACCAGCGTCCGCAGCAGTCCCAGGCCCAGCCGCAGTACCAGGAGCCGGCGATCCAGCAGCCGGCCGTGATGGCGCAGACCACCGGAACGCACTGGCCGCAGTTCGTCAACAACAACCGCCTCATCGGCGCGCTCGTTGCCGGCTTCGGTGCCACCCAGCTCGCCACGATGTTCGGCTACTGGATCTACGGCCTCGGCATCATGGAGGGCCCGCTGGACTTCGCGTTCTTCAACGGCGTCATCCTGACCCCGAACGCCACCGCCAACGAGGCCGGCTTCGCCGTCTCGCAGTGGTTCGCCGGTATGGGCTTCCACTACTTCAACGGCATGGTCTTCGCGCTCGCCTACGCTCTGGTGATCTTCCCGTGGCTCGGCAAGACCCACACCACCTCGAGCAACCTCGCGCGCTCGCTCGGCATGGGTATGTTCCTCGCCACCGCTTCCTGCGGTTGGTGGATCCCGGCCCTGCACCCGGAGGATGTCATCGGCATCGACCCGGGCTTCTTCTCGATCAACCTCGGGTGGGGCACCGTCCTGGGTGTCTACCTGTGGCACCTCGTCTGGGCGGTCGCGCTCGGCCTGTTCTTCAACCCGCAGGACTGACGCGACCAGCCGACTCCACGACGAAGGAGTGGAGTCGGCGCGGGAGCGGCAGATCGAGCAGCGGCGCGGCTGAGCTTGCGAAGCCGCGACCCGCGTGTCGAGATCTCAGCAATAAAGACGGAGCCCCAGCCACGTGGCTGGGGCTCTCGTCGTATGTAGAAGCAGATCTCGTACGCCGCGGCGGACTACTCGGGCCAGGCGTCGAAGACCTGGCCACCGTTGGTGGTCAGGTGGTTGTGCAGCTGCTCGCCGGCAGCGGCGTCGCGCAGCGTACGAAGCACGAGGCGGCGCCGGTCGGACGGGTTGGCCGTCGGCGGTCCCGGGGTCAGCGCCATGGTCTCGGTGACCCGGTCGGCCAGCAGCCGCAGGTGGCTGCGCTCGCCACCGGCGTAGATGACGTGGGTGTGCTCCAGCGGGGAGGCCCACAGGATGTTGCCCTCGACGACGATCAGCCGTGACTCGGTGGCCATCACCTTCATCTCGACGTCGGTCATGTTCTGGATCATGTCGGCTCCGGCGAGGATCGACTCGCCCTCGTGCAGGAAGGCGGGCAGCGCGTGGGCGAGGTTGGCCTCGATCAGCGCGGCCTCCTCGCGGGCACGCTGCTGGGCTCCCTGCTGTCCGACGTACGGGCCGTTGCCGACGGTGCGCTGGGCACCCGTGTTCGGCGCCTGGCCGTAGGAGCCGGTGTTGGTGCCGTACGGACCCTGGTTGGGGTAGTAGGAGCCGGTGTTCGGGTAGGAGCCCGGGTTCGGGTAGGAGCCCGGAGCCGGCGCGACGCCGTAGCTGTTCGGGGAGGGCTGACCGTAGGGGTTCCCGGTGCCGTACTCGCCACCCCAGCTGGCGTCGACGTTCACCTGCGCGCCGGCGGCTCGCGCGGCGTAGTCGAGGGTCGGGAAGAAGTCGTGGAAGGCGTCCTTGTCCCGGATCTTCATCGTCGTGGAGTAGGACGATCCGGGGACCAGCGCCTCGATGATGAAGTCGCCCAGGCTGGGCGGCGGCGGAACGCCGATGAAGGTGAGGACGGCCAGGTTGACGGAGAAGACGCGCTCGTGGAACTCGAACATCACCCGGCGGTCGGTCAGGAAGGCGTGACCCGAGGCGTTTCCCTCGTGGGGAAACTTGACCGCGACCCGGGCCCACTGGACCTCACCGGGCTGCAGCAGAGACTTCACCAGGAGCCAGTCGCGGGTCTCCGAGGCGATGGCTCGACTGTTGGGATCATGCGCCATCCGTCGGTGGAAATCCTCCACGGGTCGGTGGCCTACGGTGATGGACGCCGAGGCCCTTCTCATTGAGCGCATGTTCGCAAACCCTAGCCCTTCCTCCCTCTAGTGTGGACAGTTTGTACCAGCAGGGTCGCGATGTTGTGGAATCCCCTGATGTAGATGACATCTCAACTCTGCGCGACCGCTCCAAGCACCTGCCTATTGACAGAAAACTGACAGGCCATCCGACCACCCTCTTCAGTGGGTATCCCTGACGACGGGGATCAGCGAGGGGATGGGGCTGTGATGACTGGTTCGCCTGTGGCGACGGCAAGAGAGACGACCGGCGTGCACTGGAGCGAGCTGCCGTGCGCCATCGAGGACGGCGATCTGTGGTTCGCCGCGACCAGCGTGGACGCGGACCGCGCCAAGGAGCTGTGTCATACGTGTCCGCTGCAGCGCTCCTGCCTGCAGGGTGCGATCGCCCGGCAGGAGCCGCACGGCGTCTGGGGAGGCGAGGTCTTCTACGAGGGAATCGTCGTCGCTCGCAAGCGCACCCGCGGTCGTCCGCGCAACGGAGAGCTCCATCAGCGGGACCTGGAGCGCCAGGCTCGCGCAAACCTTCGGAAAAATACTTCGGAAGCAGTTGCGTAGCGGTAACTGTCACCCGGCAGAATGTCTTCTGTGGGGATTGAGATAAGCCCAGAGCGCTTCGACGAACTCGTGGACCAGGCGCTCGACGCCATTCCGGACGAGCTGGCTGCCCAGGTGCACAACCTCGTCGTGCTCGTCGAGGAGTGGCCGCCCGAGGGCGAGCCTCAAGACACCCTCGGTCTCTACGACGGTGTGGCGCTGACCGACCGTAACGACATCTACGGCCTCACGCTGCCGGACCGGATCTTCATCTTCCGCCAGCCTCTCCAGCAGATGTGCGCGGACGAGATCGACCTGGCCGCCGAGATCCGCATCACCGTCGTCCACGAGATCGCCCACCACTTCGGCATCGACGACGAGAAGCTCCACCAGCTCGGCTGGGCCTAGAGGGTCGATCCGATCAGCCAGCCGAGGCTGACCGCGACGGTCCCGACGGCGAGGGAGCCGAGGACGTTCAGCGCCGCCGACCGCCACCGGCCGTCCTCGGCCAGGCGGACGGTCTCGTAGGAGAAGGTCGAGAACGTCGTCAGCGCCCCGCAGAAGCCGGTGCCGGCCAGGGGGAGCACCCACCCTGGAAGTACGCCGCTGGAGGCCGCCCCGGCAAGCAGGCCGAGCACGAGCGAGCCGACGGCGTTGACCGCCATCGTCCCCCAGGGAAAGTCCGTGCCGGTCCACTCCCGGACGTAGAGGTCGGTCAGGTAGCGCGCCGGCGCGCCGATCGCGCCGCCGAGCAGGACCAGGAGCGCGGTCACCGATCGTCTCCTCGGCCCGGATCCGGGGCTGGGTCGGGATCGAGGTCGGGGTCGATGCCGTCGACCACGACCTCCCGGCCGCTGTCGAGCACGACCACCCGGCCGAGCGTCAGCCCGAGCCAGGCGGCGCCGATCCCGGCGACCACCGAGGCGAGCAGGTAAAGCATCGCGAGCGCGGGCGCGTGCCCGCCCAGGACGTACGTCTCGAGCTCGTAGGTCGAGAACGTGGTGTAGCCGCCGAGCACGCCGACCCCGAGGAACGGGCGCAGGTAGCGGCCCCAGAACGGGACAGTGGACCACGGGCCCAGGACGAATGCCATCAGCACGCCCAGCAGCAGGCAGCCGGAGACGTTGGTGAGGAAGGTCGCCCACGGCCAGGAGTGGCCGCCGTGGGGGAGGACCGTGGTGAGACCCCAGCGGGCCAACGAGCCGAGCGCTCCGCCGGCAGCGATGGGGGCGAGCAGGTCGCCATGCTCACGCAGCACGCCGACAGCGTACGGCTTCTAACGGAGCCCGGTCATCTGCGCCGCGCTCCACCTGGTGGGGCGCCCGCCGGCGGCCTGGGTGAGGTATTCGCCGAGGAACCAGCGCTGGAAGGTGACCTGCTCGGGCGAGCGGGCCAGGACGAGCAGCCGCTCCTGGCGGCAGAACTCGTCGATGAGATCGAGCATGTCGAGGAAGCGGCGCATCGTCTCGGCCGCGGACCGCGGCATGCGTACGTGCAGGTCCGCCGTCTCCCGGTCGCGGCCCGAGGTCGACCCGATCACCCCGGAGAGCTGGCCGTGGCCGAGGCCGTCGAGGAGCTGGCGCTCGAGCGAGCCGAACAGGGCCGAGAGGCTGGCGGCGAGCGGGTAGTCGTTGGCGTGGGCGAGCGAGAGGAGGCGTACTTCGCGCCGCAGCTCCCGGAAGTGGTGCTGGAAGCCCTTGTAGAGGGCGAGAGGTACGCCGAGGATGCTGACCTCGACCGCCTCGGTGCCGAGGCGCTCGGGCTTCGGAGGAGCGCCCGGAGGGCCGGTGATCACGCCCTCGACGCCGTCACCCTCGTCGATCTCGGCCGCGGGGGTGAACCAGACGATCTTGCCGGACGCGTCGATGTCGGCGCCCCAGGCCTCCGAGACGCTGGCCACGATCGAGAGGCCGCGACCGACCGTCAGCAGGACCTCGTCCTCGTCATCGAGGGCGAGCGGGACCGGCAGCAGGGGCGGCTCGATCGAGCCGTCACGGATCTCGACGCGGGGGTGGTCGACGGTGCCGCGCATCCGGATCGTGACCGGGGCGGTGCCGTGGAAGAGTGCGTTGGAGACGAGCTCGGAGACGCCGAACTCAGCGCAGTCGACGAGGTCGGTGCGCTCGATCTCCTCGCAGGCCGCTCGGACCCAGACGCGGGCGTCCTGAACGGCGCGGGAACCGGTGCGGAGCAGGAGAGCTGGCCGGCTCAACGGCATGTTCTCCTCCTCCGATCTCGCGCGTCGGGACACACGGTCTCGTTGTGTGCTGTTCGTTGAAAGAATTTTCCGCACTTGAAGGTGTCTGATCCGGGCCATGGACCACTAGGGCACAAGGTCCCGGTCGCCCTCACAGATTAAAGTCAAGTGGTTCCGACGGGCAACGGACACGCGGTCGAAACGCATACTCGGCGGCCGCCCGGCAACTGTGACGAAGTAGTCGCGCCCGGGAATGAACAGATCCGCCGGAATGGTTCAGAATATGAGGTGGAACGTTCAAAAGGTCTCGTTTGAGGTAGGGGATTAGTCAATGTCAGCGGACCAGGCAAAGCACCGGGTCGTCATCATCGGTTCCGGTTTCGGGGGTCTTTTCTCCGCGAAGGCGTTCAAGGGCCGCGACGACGTCGAGGTCACCTTGATCGCGAAGACGACCCATCACCTGTTCCAGCCGCTGCTCTACCAGGTGGCGACCGGGATCCTCTCGCAGGGCGAGATCGCCCCGCCGACCCGAGACATCCTGCACCGCCAGAAGAACGCCAGGGTGCTGCTCGGCGAGGTGACCGAGATCGACACCGAGGCCAAGCAGGTCACGGCACAGGTCCTCAACCAGGTGATCAGCGTCGAGTACGACTCGCTGATCGTCGCCGCCGGCGCCGGGCAGTCCTACTTCGGCAACGACCACTTCGCCGAGTTCGCCCCCGGCATGAAGTCGATCGACGACGCGCTCGAGCTGCGCGGGCGCATCTTCGGTGCGTTCGAGATCGCCGAGCTGACCGCCTCGCGCGGCGAGCCGATCGGCGACCTGCTCACCTTCGTGGTCGTGGGTGCCGGCCCGACCGGTGTGGAGATGGCCGGCCAGATCGCCGAGCTGTCCAACCGCGTACTGAAGAACGACTTCACCCACATCTCCTCGGAGAAGGCGCGCGTCGTGCTCGTCGACGCAGCGCCGCAGGTGCTGCCGCCGTTCGGGGAGAAGCTCGGTGCCAAGGCGGAGAAGGCGCTGGAGAAGGCCGGTGTCGAGGTCATCCTCGGTGCGATGGTCACCCACGTCGACGAGTTCGGCATCGAGATGAAGTTCAAGGACGGCCGGACCGAGCGGATCGGCTCGATCGCGAAGATCTGGGCCGCCGGCGTCCAGGCCTCTGAGCTGGGCAAGACGCTCTCGAAGCAGACCGGTGCCGAGCTGGACCGGGCAGGTCGGATCGCCGTCAACCCCGACCTGACCTTGCCGGGTCACCCCGAGATCTTCGTGGTCGGCGACATGATCAGCCTCGACCACCTTCCCGGTGTGGCGCAGGTTGCGATCCAGGGCGGCAAGCACTCGGCCAAGACGATCAAGGCCCGTTTGAAGAACAAGCCGGAGCCCGGCAACTTCAAGTACTTCGACAAGGGCTCGATGGCCACCATCTCCCGCTTCAACGCGGTCCTGATGATGGGCAGTTTCAAGCTCTCCGGCGTCCTCGCCTGGTTCGGCTGGCTGGTCGTCCACCTGGCCTACATGACCGGGTTCCGCAACCGGCTCACCGCGACCCTGCACTGGATGATGTCGTTCATCGGCAAGGACCGCTCCGAGCGCACCACCACCATGCAGCAGATCTTCGCCCGGGAGGCGCTCGAACGCGTCCCAGGCGGCATGGCCGCTCTCATCGACGACCCGGCCGAGGTCGCTCTGCAGGTCGAACGCCGTCGCAAGGAGCTCGAGGAGCAAGCCGCCGAGGAGTCGCGCCTGGCCGACTCCCACAGCGCCTCGTAGCCACTGCTTCCCGACCGACCCGCCGCAGACCATGTCTGCGGCGGGTCGGTCCATTTCCGCCATCCAGGACCGGTGCTTGCTATTGTTCGCGGACACGGTGTCTCATTAAACTGCTGATGAGAACACCCGCGATCGGAGGAGGTCCACGTGACTGAGGTGACCAAGAGGGTGGTCGAGACCACCGACGGGCTGATGCTCGCGGTCTACGAGCAGGGGCCGACCGATGCCGAGACCGTGGTGCTCGTCCACGGCTACCCCGACAACCACTCCGTCTGGGACGGCGTCGCCAAGGTGCTCGCCGAGCGCTTCCACGTCGTCGCCTATGACGTACGCGGCACGGGGGAGTCGGGGGTTCCGGACTCGACCGCCGGCTACCGCCTGGCGCAGCTCTCCGCAGACTTCAAGGCGGTCATCGATGCCGTCTCGCCCGACGCGCCGGTGCACGTCGCGGCGCACGACTGGGGCTCGATCCAGACCTGGGAGTCGGTGACCGACCCGGCGCTGAGCAGCCGGATCGCGACGTACGTCTCGATCTCGGGGCCCGACCTCGGGATGGCGACGACCTGGCTGCGCGAGCGGACCCACCTGGGGAGCTCGCTGCGGCAGCTGGCCCACTCCTGGTACGTCTTCGCCTTCCAGATGCCGCTGCTGCCCGAGGCGATGGTGCGCTCGGGGCTGCTCGCCAAGTTCGTCGGTGGCGAGGAGCGGCCGACGAAGGACCAGGTCAACGGGGTCGAGCTCTACCGGGCCAACTTCCTCGGCAAGCTGCTCCGTCCCTCGCCGCGGTCGACGGAGGTGCCGGTGCTGGTGATCGCCCCGCGTGACGATGCCTACGTGACGGTGCCGCTGCAGACCGAGGCGCCCCGGGCGTACGCGACGTCGCTGGTCACCCAGGTCATCGACGGCGGCCACTGGGTGGTGGCCGCGGATCCGGAGCTGGTCGCGGGCGAGATCGCGGCCTTCATCGAGAAGGAGGGTGTGCGATGAGCAAGCTGACCAAGGTGACCAAGGAGAGCAAGCGCGGGCATGAGCCGGCCAAGGTGGCCCTCCACCCGCGGAACGTGAAGTTCGACTGGAGCAAGCTGCCGCTGGTGTGGATCCCGGGCGAGGTCTTCGCCTCCCACTACGTCAACGTGCTGCACCTACTGCTGCCCGAGGGCGAGCGGTGGTTCGTCAAGGTGTTCTCCGAGATCCTGCCGCTGATCGAGGACGACCAGCTGCGCGAGGACGTGATCGGCTTCATCGGCCAGGAGGGCGTGCACGCCGCCGCCCACCAGGAGGTGCAGGACTACTTCACCGACAACGGTCTCGACGTACGTCCGTTCGCGGCCGAGATCGAGGCGCTGTTCCGCAAGATCCTGGGTGACCGCGACCTGACGGGCCGGGCCAAGGAGGAGTGGCTGATCGAGCGCGCCGCGATCATCGCCGGTCTCGAGCACCTCACCGCTGTGCTCGGCAACTGGGTGCTCAACTCGCCCGCGCTCGACGAGGCCGGTGCCGACGAGACGATGCTCGACCTGCTGCGCTGGCACGGTGCCGAGGAGGTCGAGCACCGCAACGTGGCCTACGACGTCTTCCAGCATGTCGATGGGCGCTACCTGCGTCGGGTCCGGTCGTACCTGCTCGGCGGCACCGCGCTGCTCGTGCTGTGGTGGCGCGGCGCGGGCTACCTGATGAAGAACGATCCGACCGAGCCCGATCCGGCCAAGCGGCCCAAGGCAGGGCTGTTCCAGTTGATCGACGCCGAACGTCGTGGGCTGGTGCCGGGTGTCGTACGCATCGGGTGGGCGACGTGGAAGTTCTTCCTGCCCGACTACGACCCGTCCAAGGAGGGGTCGACCGCCCAGGCGGTGAGCTACCTGGCCAAGTCTCCGGCGGCACTGCGGGCCGACGCGATCGCGGAGACGCACAGCGCGGAGGCCAAGTGACCCAGCCCGCGCACTACACCGCCCCGGACATCCCCGACTCGCGGCTCTACCGGGGCTTCGAGGCGATCGTCGGGGGCTACTGGACCAAGGCCGCCTACCGATCCTGGCGGCGTCGCAAGCCGCTCGGCAGGATCGACCGCGACCTGCACGTACGCGTCAGCCGTATCGACGAGGAGGGCCTCGACGTCAAGGCGATCTGGTTCGAGCGTGAGGACGGCGTCGAACTGCCCGCCTGGGATCCGGGGGCACATGTCGACGTGGTGCTGCCCAGTGGCCGGCTGCGGCAGTACTCGCTCAATTCCGACCCTGACGACCTCTCCGCCTACCGGATCAGCGTGCGCCGGATCGATCCGTCGGCCGGTGGGGGTCTCGGGTCAGTTGAGGCTCACCACCTTTCCGTCGGTGACCGGCTCGTCCTGAAGGGGCCGCGCAACGCCTTCCCGTTCGTCGACTCGCCCGCCGGCTATCTCTTCGTCGCCGGCGGCATCGGGATCACCCCGATCCTGCCGATGCTGCGCGACGTGGTGCGGCGGGGCGTGCCGTACGAGTTCGTCTACACCGGCCGCTCGCGCGAGACGATGCCGTTCCTCGCGGAGATCCGGGAGATCGTCGGCGACCACGAGATCCAGCTGTGGCCCGACGACGAGATGGGCCTCCCTGATGCGGCCAAGATCATCTCGCTCGCTCCGGAGGGTGCTGCGCTCTACTGCTGTGGGCCGATGCCGATGATCGATGCGATCCGCGCGCAGATCCCCGACCCGCAGATCGACACGCTGCACTACGAGCGGTTCTCGCCGCCGCCGGTGCTCGGCGGCCGCCCGTTCCGGGTACGTCTAGAGGACTCCGACGTCGAGGTGGAGGTGGGCGCCGAGGAGTCGGCGCTGACCGCCGTCCGCCGGGTTCGACCGGCCCAGGCGTACTCCTGTCAGCAGGGGTTCTGCGGCACCTGCCGGGTGCGGGTGCTGGAGGGTGAGGTCGAGCACCGCGACCACGCGCTGGCCGACTACGAGCGCGAGGGCCACATGATCCTGTGCGTCTCGCGTGCGAAGGGAACCGTGGTGATCGACGGCTGATACCCGTCGTTGTGCGATAACGGTTTGTTCCGGCGGGCTGTGGGCTGGTCTGCTTGCGACATGACAGCACTTGCCCTTCCCTCGCTCGATCTCTACGACTCCTGGACGGCGTCCGTCGCCGAGTTCGGCGGGGCTCATGTCGACGGCGCCGCCATCCCCGACGAGGAGGCCGCCGACGTGAGCCGGGAGGCGTGCGAGCGGCTGGTCGCGAAGACCGCGCGGGACCGGAACCTCACGATCCCGCCGCCCGCCGGGCGGGTGCACGCCTCGTCCTACTGGATCACCGACGACGGCCAGGTCGTCGGGTTCATCCAGCTTCGGCACGAGCTCAACGAGTTCCTGGAGAACGTGGGTGGCCACATCGGCTACTCGGTGCGGCCTTCGTCCCGTCGCCAGGGGCACGCCCGGCGAGCGCTGGGCCTGGTGCTCGATGAGGCCCGGGCGCTGGGCCTCGAGCGCGTCCTGATCACCTGCGACGAGGACAACGGTGCCTCGGCGCGCACCATCGAGTCCCAGGGCGGCGAGCTCCAGGACGTCATCGACGCGGCTGCGTACGGCTACGGCCCCACCCGGCGCTACTGGGTCAAGCTGTGACGGAAGACGGTGTCGCCACCGAGGGGGAGGTGGAGTGGGCGCTGGCCGGTGACCCCGCCGCGCCCGCCGAGCTGGTCGAAGAGGTGCTGACGGCGCTGCGCACCACCGGACGTACGCCCGAGGTGGGCGTCGATGTGCTGCGCGCCGCTGCCTTCCGGCTCGTCTCCGAGGACAGGCTCGACGAGGTCGGCCGCGGCTGGCTGGAGCTCCTCGACGCCGTCCGGGCGCATCCGGACGCCAGGTTGGTCGACCTGCCGCCGGCACGCACGGACTGACCCGGGTCAGCTGGACAGGGAGCGGCGGCGACTCGCCAGGCTGGAGAGGCCCTGGGCCGCGGCCCGGACGATGGTCACGTGGGACTCGGGGCGGAAGCGGCCCACCGGACCGGTGACGCTGATCGCGGCGAGCGCCTTGTCGCCGCCCTCGGCGAGGACCGGGGCCGCGATGCACTGCAGCCCGGCGGCCGACTCCTCGCGCTCGAAGGCGACGCCGTTCTCGAGCACGGCGGCGAGCTGCCGCTCCAGCAGGCCGGGCGCCACGATCGTGTGAGGCGTACGCCGTTCGAGGGGGCTGCTGAGGACCTCCTGCTGCACCTCGGGGTCGGCGTAGGCGAGCAGGACCTTGCCGATCGCGGTGCAGTGGACCGGCATCCGGCCGCCCGGCCGGGAGGGTGACTTCGCCTGGCGGTGGCCGCCGATCTTGGCGACGTAGACGACGTCGTGGCCCTCCCGTACGCCGAGGTGGACGGTCTCGTGGGTGCGCTCGTAGAGGTCCTGGAGGAACGGCATCGCCAGCTCCAGGAGCGAGCGCTCGACCGAGGCCCGCATGCCGAGCTCGAAGAGGCCGCCGGAAAGGCGGTAGCCGAGGTTGGTGCGGTCCAGGAGGCGGTTGGTCACCAGGTCACCGGCGACACGATGGGCGGTCGCCTTGGGGAGTCCGGTGCGGCGTACGAGCTCGGCCAGCGAGAGCACCTGGTCGTCGACCGTGAAGGCCCGCAGGATGGTCACCGCCTTGCCGAGCACGGTGTCGAGATCGGCAGGCTCGTGTGGCATGAGATCACCGTACCGGTCAGCGGGACGCCTACCCCGCTTCTTTCGGCCAACTGCTGAGACCGTGGGGACATGAACGAAGTGACCTCCCCGTCCGATGCTGCCGTCGATGCCGCGGCAGATCGGCTGCTGACCGCCTCGGTGACCGGCACGCCCGTACCGCCGATGCGGGATCTGCTGGACGCGACCGACCTGAAGACGGCGTACGCGATCCAGGAGCGCCTCACCGCCACCCGGCTCGCCGGCGGGGCGAAGATCGTGGGCCGCAAGATCGGGCTCACCTCCAAGGCGGTGCAGGAGCAGATCGGCGTGGACACCCCCGACTTCGGCGTGCTCTTCGACGACATGGCTCACCCCGACGGGGGCGTGATCCCTGACGGCGCGATTCTGCAGCCGCGGGCCGAGGCCGAGATCGCCTTCGTGCTGGCCGCCGACCTGGCCGACGGTGACCTCTCCTACGACCAGGTCAGGGAGGCCATCGACTACGCCGTCGCCGCGATCGAGATCTGCGGCAGCCGGATCGCGGACTGGAAGATCTCCTTCGGCGACACCGTCGCGGACAACGCCTCCGCGGGCGCCTACGTCCTCGGGACCGAGCGCCGACGGCTGGACGAGTTCGAGCCCAAGGACGTCTCGATGTCGATGTCGATCGACGACGAGGAGGTCTCGACCGGAACCGGGGCGGCTTGCCTGGGTGACCCGGTCAACGCCGTCCAGTGGCTGGCTCGCTACGCCCGCGACTTCGGTGAGCCGCTGCGCGCCGGCCAGCTCATCCTCTCGGGCGCTCTCGGGCCGATGCGGCCGATCGCCCCGGGCGACACCGTCCGTTCCACCGTGTCGGGCCTCGGCTCGGTGGCCTTCAGCGTAGGGAAGTGACCATGCCAGTGGAAAGCACAGCCAAGACCAAGGTGGCGATCATCGGGTCGGGCAACATCGGCACCGACCTGATGATCAAGGTGATGCGTACGTCGCAGCACCTGGAGATGGGCGCGATGGTCGGGATCGACCCGTCCTCCGACGGGCTCGCCCGGGCGGAGCGGTTCGGTTTCGCGACGACCGCCGATGGGGTCGAGGGCCTGATCGGGCTGCCCGGGTTCGACGACATCGAGATCGTCTTCGACGCGACCTCGGCCAAGGCGCACGTCGCCAACGCGGCCGCGCTGGAGCCCTACGGAAAGCGTCTGATCGACCTCACGCCCGCGGCGATCGGGCCGTACGTCATCCCGGCCGTCAACATCGACGAGCACATCGACGCCCCGAACGTGAACATGGTGACCTGCGGCGGGCAGGCGACGATCCCGATCGTGGCCGCGGTCGCGCGGGTGGTGCCGGTCGCCTACGGCGAGATCGTCGCCTCGATCTCGTCGCGCTCGGCCGGTCCCGGCACCCGGGCCAACATCGACGAGTTCACCGAGACCACCTCGGGCGCGATCGTGCAGGTCGGCGGTGCCAAGCGCGGCAAGGCGATCATCATCCTGAACCCGGCCGAGCCGCCGCTGATCATGCGCGACACCGTGTATGCGCTGGTCGAGGGCGGGTCGCGTTCCCTGGAGGAGCTGACCGCGGAGATCACCGAGTCGGTCGAGAAGATGGTCGGTGACGTCGCCGCGTACGTCCCCGGCTACCGGCTCAAGCAGAAGGTGCAGGTGCAGGAGATCCCCTCGGATCAGCCGGTGGAGACGCTGCTGGCCGAGGGCGAGACGACCCGGCCCACCCATCAGGTGTCGGTGTTCCTCGAGGTCGAGGGCGCCGCGCACTACCTCCCTGCGTACGCGGGGAACCTCGACATCATGACCTCGGCCGCATTGCAGATGGCCGAGCGCATCGCCGCGGCGAAGGAGAACTGACGATGAGCACGCCCATCTATGTCCAAGAGGTCTCGCTGCGCGACGGCATGCACGCCGTACGCCACCGGATCACCCCCGAGGACGTCAAGCGGATCGTCATCGCCGCCGACGAGGCCGGCGTCGACGCCATCGAGGTCGCCCACGGCGACGGCCTGACCGGCGGCTCGGTCAACTACGGCCCCGGCTCCAACAGCGACTGGGAGTGGATCGAGGCGGCGGCCTCGGTCATCAAGAACGCCCGCCTGACGACCCTGCTGCTTCCCGGTGTCGGCACCATCCACGACTTGAAGCGCGCCTACGACCTGGGTGTCCGCTCGGTCCGGGTCGCGACCCACTGCACCGAGGCCGACGTTTCGGCCCAGCACATCGCCGCCGCGCGCGAGATGGGCATGGACGTCTCCGGATTTCTGATGCTCAACCACATGGCGCCGACCGAGGTGGTCGCCCAGCAGGCGAAGCTGATGGAGTCCTACGGCGCCCACTGCGTCTACATCACCGACTCCGGCGGCCGGCTCACCATGAACGATGTACGTGACCGCGCCCGTGCCTATCGCGATGTGCTCAACGACGAGACCGAGATCGGCATCCACGCCCATGAGAACCTGTCGCTGTCGGTGGCCAACTCGGTCGTCGCGGTCGAGAACGGCGTCTATCGTGTCGACGCCTCGCTCGCCGGTCACGGCGCCGGTGCCGGCAACTGCCCGATCGAGGCGCTCATCGCGGTCGCCAACCTGTCGGACTTCAAGCACAACTGCGACCTGTTCAAGCTCCAGGACGCCGCCGACGACATCGTCCGCCCGCTCCAGGATCGCCCCGTCCGCGTCGACCGCGAGACCCTCACCATGGGCTACGCCGGCGTCTACTCCTCCTTCCTCCGCCACGCCGAGAACGCGAGCGCCCGCTACGGCGTCGACACCCGCGACATCCTCATGGAGTGCGGCCGCCGGGGTCTGGTGGGTGGCCAGGAGGACATGATCGTCGACATCTGCCTCACGAAGCTCGAGGAGCAAGAGGCGTCCGCCGGCGCCTGACCGATTCATCTCGACGAACGTGGGAGTCCTGGTGTCACTGGGTGACGTCGGGACTCCCGCGTCGTCGCGTCGAGCTATCCCCGGGGAGGAACAGGCACTCGATCGAGGTCGCGCGCGATGGTGAGCTGACCGTCGTACGCCTTGCGTGCCTCGGCCTCGAAGACCCGCTCGAACTCGCCGTCGCCGGAATCGGGGTAGCGCTGCGAGAAGTGGGTGAGAACGAGGTGGCGTACGTCCGCAGCGGCCGCGATCTCGGCAGCCCGTAGCGCGGTGAGGTGACCGTACTCGGCGGCAAGGTGCCGATCGGTATCGAGGAAGGTGGACTCGATGACCAGCAGATCGACGCCGTCCGCGAGCTCACCGGCGGCGTCGCACGACCGGGTGTCCATCACAAAGGCCATCGACTGCCCCGGGCGCGGAACTGTCACATCTGCCAGTCGTACCACGCGGCCGTCCAGCTCGATCACGCCGTCCCGTTGCAGTCGGCCGACGGCGGGTCCGCTCAGGCCCGCCTCGGTGAGCTTCGTGGTGTCGAAGGACCGGGCGTCGGGCTCGTCGAGTCGATAGCCATACGCCTCGATGGTGTGGTCGAGACGTCGTGCGGTGAGCGTCGTACCGGACTCGCCGGGGAGCCGGTCCAGGGTTCCATCACTTGTGAGACCTTGAAGCGCCAGCTGCTCACGGTGGTGGAAAGCGGTCGAGTCGCACAGGTTCCGCACCCACTGCTCGCCGGAAGCCGGGAACGAGATCGGCACCACGCGAGGTGAACCGTCGAGGCTGATCCGTTGCACCACGCCGGCCAGACCGAGGCTGTGGTCACCATGTAGATGGGTGATCGCGATCCGGGTGAGATCTGAGGCGGCGACGCCGGCATGCGTCATCTGCCGCTGAGTGCCCTCACCGGGGTCGAACAGGATCGTCTCGTCGTCCCAGTGGAGTACGTAGCCGTTGTGGTTCCGGCGCTTGGTCGGCACCTGGCTTGCCGTGCCGAGAACGACCAGTTCGCGGGCAGACGTGCGGGGCAAGGTGGGATTCCTTTGACGTGGTGGAGGCAGCCCGGCGTACGAGGTGGCCCGGCGCCGCGGAGCCGTTGCGGACAACACTAGGCCGCTCGCCGCTCACGGTGCGATGGGTTTCCGGCGGCACTGTATCGCGAAATCACGATAAGGCACCCGTATCGTGAAATCGCGATACAGTGCTGGTATCGCGAAATCACGATAGGAGACTGCAGTGACGAGTACGCAGCTGCGGGTGCCAGCCGACTTCGGGCTCGCGCTTCAGCAGGCTCGGTTGGCGCATGGGATGACCCAAGCCGATCTTGCCGGTGAGGTCGATGTCCCGCAGAGCACCATCAGTGAGATCGAGGCCGGGAAGTCGACGATCTTCATGCGGCGCCTTCTGGACCTGATGCAGGCGACCGGGGTCGAGCTCACCGCGACCTGGGAGGACGAGTCAGATGCGCCTCGCCGTTGAGCTCTACGGGACCATCGTGGGTGGGCTGACCGGTCAGCCTGCCACGTACGACTTCGTCCCGAGCGCCGAAGGGATCGATCGCTTCGGCGCCAACAGCCTGATCTTGTCGGTCGTCGCACCGCTGGTCGGCATCTCGCGCAAGCATCAGGCCGCTCGCCGCCGCAACTGGTTCGGCGAGCTGCTCCCGGAGGGCGACCAGTACGACTACATGCTGCGGCAGGCCGCGTTGCGACGCGGGGACACGCTCGGATTCCTCGCCCGCTACGGACGTGACGTCGCCGGTGCGCTGCAGATCTGGGATCTCGACGACCCGACCGAGCCGAGGACGCCATCGCGTCGGCCGGTCGATGGCGTGCAGATCAGGCGTCTGCTCGAGGACCCGGTGGGGTCACCGCTCGCCAACGAGTCGTTGCTCGGCAAGTCCTCGTTGGCAGGTGTGCAGCCGAAGGTGGTTCTCGTGCGCGATGGTGCCGGATGGGCGCAATCGCTGGGTGGATACCCGACCACACACATCATCAAGCCGATGCTGGAGCGACGTCCGAGCGTGGTCTTCGATGAGGAGTACGGTGCCCGAATCTCGCGGGCCTTGAGTCTCGCTGAGCACAGTGCATGGATCGACGACTTCGACGGTCTGCCGGCACTCGTCATCGAACGCTTCGACCGGGCCGCGGGAGCACGGGTCCATCAGGAGGACTTCAGCCAGGCACTCGGTGCCTCGGGCGACCAGAAGTATCAGGAGTACGGCGGCCTCGTGAGCCTGCGACGGGTCGCCGACACCCTGCAGCGGACCACTCGATCCTCCGACCTGGTCACCCTGGCGCGGATGGTCGTTCTCGCGGTCGCTCTCGGCAACCTCGACATGCACGCCAAGAACCTCGGCATCCTTCACCCGCTTGGTGACGAACCTCGGCTCGCGCCGGCGTACGACGTAGTTCCGCAGTCTCACCTTTCGGGGATCGACGGGAAGATGGCGCTGGCCGTGAACGGAAACTACCGCCACGCCGGCCTCGCTGCCTCGGACATCAAGGCCGAGATCACGAGGTGGGGCGTACGTCGTGCCGATCGAATCGTGGACGACTGCCTGGCCGAGATCGCTGAGGTGGTCGTGAAGGAGAGTCCGTTGCCCGGTGCCCACCCCGCCCTTCAGGAGGACATCGCAACCTTCACCGAGAACCTGCGGGCGGGAAGGGCGGTCGGGCGACCCGGGAGTCCTGGGGTCACTGGGTGACTCCCCGGCTCCCACGTTGGGCGGGCGTGACAGAGTCGTCCCGTGAGCACTGAATCTTCTTCGCGGCTCGATCTGCCGCTGGCCGGGTTGGCCGCATTGTTCCTCGGGTCGGGGACCCTGCATCTGGTGAGGCCGCAGGTGTTCGAGCCGATCGTGCCGTCGGCGCTGCCGGATGCGCGCAAGGTGGTCGAGGTCTCCGGGGTCGCGGAGATCGTCTGCGGGCTGGGGCTGCTGCACCCGAAGACCCGCCGGATCGCGGGGCTCGCGAGTGCCGCGCTGCTGGTCGGTGTGTTCCCCGCCAACGTGCAGATGAGTGTCGACGCGGGGAAGCGGGCGAACCGGAAGCGGACCCCGAAGTCGGCCGGTTTCTTCGCCGGTACGGTCGCGCGGCTGCCGCTGCAGTGGCCGATGATCAAGGTGGCGCTGCGCGCCGGAAAGGGGACCGGCGCATGACGTACGTTCCTTCGGAGTCCCGCTACGACGCGATGCAGTATCGGCGGACCGGCAACAGTGGCCTGGATCTGCCGGCGGTCAGCCTCGGCCTGTGGCACAACTTCGGCGACGACCTGGCGTTCGAACGGCAGCGGGCGATCCTGCGTACGGCCTTCGACGCGGGCATCACCCACTTCGACCTGGCCAACAACTACGGCCCGCCCTACGGCTCCGCCGAGGAGAACTTCGGGCGCCACCTGCGCGGCGACTTCGCCAACCTGCGCGACGAGCTGGTGATCTCGACCAAGGCCGGCTGGGACATGTGGCCGGGGCCGTACGGAAAGATCGGCGGCTCGCGGAAGTATCTGATCTCCAGCCTCGACCAGTCGCTGAAGCGGATGGGGCTCGACTACGTCGACATCTACTACCACCACCGTCCCGACCCCAGCACGCCGCTGGAGGAGACGATGGGCGCCCTCGACCAGATCGTCCGGTCCGGGAAGGCGCTCTACGTCGGGCTGAGCTCCTACTCCTCGGCGCTGACCCGTGAGGCGGCGGCGATCCTCCGCGACCTCGGTACGCCGCTGCTGATCCACCAGCCGTCCTACTCGATCCTCAACCGCTGGCTCGAGACCGACGGCCTGCTGGACACGCTCGACGAGGTCGGGGCTGGTGCGATCTCCTTCTCGCCGCTGGCGCAGGGGCTGCTGACGAACAAGTACCTCGGTGGTGGCGGCATCCCGGAGGACTCGCGCGCTGCCAAGGCCCGCTTCCTGACCCCGGAGGCGCTCACGCCCGAGACGCTCGCCGGCATCGAGGGGCTCAACGCCCTCGCCGTCGACCGTGGCCAGACGCTCGCTCAGATGGCGCTCGCCTGGGCGCTGCGCGATCCGTGGATGACCTCGGTCGTCATCGGCGCCTCCCGCCCCGAGCAGGTCACCGACTGCGTCGGCGCGCTCTCCGGTCCGGAGCTCACCACCGAGGAGCTGGCCAGGATCGACGAGTACGCCGCTTCCACCGGCATCGATCTGTGGAAGCGCGACCGGGTCGAGGGCGACTACCGGGAGATCTTCAACTGACCGGGCATCAACCCTGACGCTCGTCGTCCCAGGCAGCAGAGCTGATCCGCCAGCCGTCGTCGGTGCGTACGAACGACATCGTCTTCATGCCCCTGCCGGTGTGGACCTCGCCGTCCGCGCGCCAGCGCTTGCCGTAGGCGCCCCACCAGTGGGCGATGTCGCCGAAGACGTCGGTGCGACCGGGCTCCGGCCACTCCTCGAACTCGCTGATCTCGCCGCTGGTCAGGAGCGCGAGGCGCGGGGCGATGAAGGACTCGACGTCGTAGACCTCGACCGGCAGGCCGCACGTGCGCACCACGGTCGCGCCCGGAAGCATGATCCGGCGCAGATCGTCCAGGCGTGCGGCCGCGTCCGGTCCTGAGGTGAAGGCCGAGAAGAACGCGCCCACCAGGGCCTCGATCGCGGTCTCGTCCGACTTCGAGGCGGCTTCGCCGCCGATGATCGCCATGGCCGGAAACATAGCCACGCACCCCGGAAGTGGCACCTCATTTGGATCGGCTGACTCACATCGACCCGCGTTGCCCGTGTGGCCGCTAACCTGCGCTCATGCGGGTCGATGAGTATCTGACGTACGACGCCACCGGGCTGGCGCAGCTGGTCGCTGCCAAGGAGGTGACCGCGGCCGAGGTCCTGGCCGTGGCGCGGGAGCGGTCGGCGGCGGTGAATCCGCGGATCAACGCGATCGTCGCGGACATCCCCGAGGCCGACGCCCAGGTCGCCGGCGACGGCCCGAGCGGGCCGTTCGCGGGGGTCCCGTTCCTGGTGAAGGACCTGGCTCAGGAGTATCAGGGGCACCCGACGACCTACGGCTCGCGGTCGCTCGTCGACGACGTCGCCGAGGAGCACTCCTACTTCACCCAGAGCGCCTTGGACGCCGGACTGGTGATCTTCGGCAAGACGAACACCCCGGAGTTCGGATCGAAGGGGATCACCGAGCCGGAGCTGTTCGGCGCCGCGCGCAACCCGTGGAACACCGACCACACGCCCGGCGGCTCCTCGGGTGGCTCCGGTGCCGCGGTGGGCGCCGGGATCGTCCCGGCCGCCGGCGCCAACGACGGCGGCGGGTCCATCCGGATCCCGGCGGCCTGCAACGGCCTGGTCGGTCTGAAGACCACCCGCGGGCTGCTGCCGCTGGGCCCGCAGAGCCTGGATGCCTCCAACGGGTTCGTCGTCCAGGGCGTGGTGACCCGCACGGTCCGCGACGCGGCCGGGCTCTACGACGCGCTCATCGGTGACCAGCCGATGGCGATGATCCACGCGCCGCACCCCGGCGCGTCCTTCTCCGAGGCCATCGCGGCCGCGCCGCGCAAGCTCCGGATCGGGTTCACCTCGACGTCCTCCATCACCGCGCCCGACCCGGAGGCGATCGCGGCCGTCGAGGACGCGGCCAAGGCCCTCGAAGCGCTCGGCCACGACGTCGAGGAGGTCGAGGCGCCCTACGACGCCGCCGAGCTCGGCCGCGACTTCCTCACCATCTGGTTCGCCTCCGCCGCTGCCGAGGTAGCCGAGGCCAAGCTCCGCGTCGGAGCCAAGAACGCCGACTTCGAGGCCGACACCCTCGCCGTGGCCGAGCTCGGCCGGGCCGGGGGAGTGGTCGCCGTCGAGCTCGCGCACATCAACCGCCGCAACCACGTACGCCGCCTCAGCGCGTTCCACGAGACGTACGACCTGCTGCTCACCCCGACGTTGGCGAAGCCGCCGCTGAAGGTCGGGCAGCTGACCACGCCCAAGGCGCTCCAGACCGCCGCGCGGGTGCTGCACAAGGTGCACGGCGGGCGGGTCATGCGCGCGACCGGGATGATCGACCAGCTGGTCGCCGAGAACCTCGGCTGGGTGCCCTACACCCAGCTCGCCAACATCACCGGGCGCCCGGCGATCTCGGTGCCGACCTACCGGACCGCCGCCGGACTGCCGCTGGGCATCCAGCTCTCCGGTCAGCTCGGCGACGACGGTCTGCTGCTGCAGGTCGCTGCTCAGCTGGAGCAGGCGAAGCCGTGGGTGGAGCACTGGCCGACGCTCTGACACCGGCGTCGTGAAAGAAAATTTCCTTTCACGCACGAAGCTCGCGCCGGAGCGGCAGTATCGGGGTATGACACCGTCTCCGGACATGCTCATGACCTCTCGGCGCACGCTTCTCGGCGGCACCCTGAGCGGAGTCGCGATGACTCTCCTCGGCGGTGCCGCGGTGGCCTCGACCCCGGAGGACCCGACCAAGGCAACCAGGTCGCTCGCCTCGCTGGCCGGTCAGCCGCCGACGATCACGCCGGACGAGCTGACCTTCACCCCGCGCACCGTCCTGCGTCCCGGCCATGCCCGCCAGGTCGGCCTCGACCCGGCTCAGATCGCGAGGATCCGCACCGAGCTGACCCGGTTCCTCGAGCCGACGACGGAGAACCCCGCCCACCCCCTGTACGCAGGGGCCACCGCGATCGCGGTCAAGGACGGCGTCATCGTCGCCCACGAGAGCGTGGGCAAGGCGCTCCGCTACGGCCTCGACGGCACCACCGTCGTCGAGCTCCCTGCCGAGCAGCAGGTCGCGGCCGGGCTGGACACGATGTGGGACATCGCCTCGATGTCGAAGCTCTTCACCACGACCGCGATCCTCCAGCTGATGGAGCAGGGCAGCCTCGACCTCGAGGCGCCGGTGGTCACCTACCTGCCCGAGTTCGCGCCGCACGGCAAGGACGCGATCCTCGTACGCCACCTCCTCACCCACGTCTCTGGCCTGCTCGCCGGCCCGTCGCCGTCACTGTGGGCGGGCTATGACACCTACGAGGAGCGGGTCGCGGCGATCATGAACACGACGCCGACGCACGCGCCCGAGCAGATCTACCGCTACTCCGACATCAACCTGATCACCCTCGGGATCCTGGTCGAGCGGCTCTCGGGGAAGAAGCTCGATGTCTACGTCCGCGACCACATCACCGAGCCGCTCGGGATGCGCGACACCATGTACAACCCGCCCGCCGACCGCCTCGACCGTGTCGCCGCGACCGAGTACCAGCCCTGGGCCGGCCGCCCGATGATCCGTGGCGAGGTGCACGACGAGAACGCCTGGGCCCTCGGTGGCGTCGCCGGTCACGCGGGCGTCTTCTCGACCGCGGCCGACATGGCCAGGTTCGGCCAGATGTACCTCAACGGCGGCGTCTACAACGGCACCAGGATCCTGAAGGAGGACACGGTCAGGCTGTCGTTGCGCGACTACACCGGAGCCCGGTTCACCAGCTCCCGCGGCCTCGGCTGGGAGCTCGCCACGACCTGGTACCACGGCCCGATCTGGTCCCCGGTCTCCTTCGGCCACACCGGCTACACCGGCACCAGCTTCGTGATGGACCCGATCGGCCACCAGCTCGTCGTGCTGATGACCAACCGCGTCCACCCCAGCCGCGACTGGGGCAGCAACAACCCGTCCCGACGTGCCGTCTCCGACGCGCTCGGGATGGCCTCGGCGGTCCGCCCGGCGACGGGACGTACGTCGTGGTTCTCGGGTCGCACGAACGCGAAGAAGGCGACGCTCGACGTGCCGCTCGCGGCCACCGACGGCGCGAGGCTCCGCTTCGACTACTTCTTCGACACCGAGTCACGCTTCGACTTCGGCCGGCTGCAGTACTCCACCGACGGCACCACCTTCAGCCCGCTGCCCTGGACGCTCGAGGGTGGTGACTGGAGCTGGGAGACCAGCGAGGCGGTCGACGGCTACGGCGGCCGGCGATGGCTGTGCGGCCGCGCCGAGCTTCCGGACAGCACGACCACGGTGCGGTGGACCTACGAGACCGACTCGTCCTCCCAGGGTCGCGGGATCTACGTCGATGGCATCGTGGTCAGCCAGGGGCGGCGTACGTCGTTCGACTCCTCCCGACCTGCCGACGAGGCACGCATCGTCGCCGACGGCTGGGCCCTCAGCGATCGGTGACACATCACCGATAGCCTCTGGCCACATGAGCCAGCCGCAGCAGCCGAACCCGTTCCTGGTCAACCAGCTCCGCGACGAAACAGACGCCAAGGCGCTCATCACGAAGGCCGCCGAGTCGACCTCGGCGGGTGCGCCGAGGGGGATCCTGGACGCGATCCGCGACAAGCTCGTGGACCTGGGCCCCGAGCTGGTCGCGGTCTCCCACGACCTCGCCGAGCACCCGGAGACCGGCTTCGAGGAGCACCGGAGCTCGGCCGGGCTGGCGGAGTTCGTCGAGGCTCACGGCATCGAGGTGGCCCGTGGCGCCTACGGCCTCCCGACCGCCCTCTACGCCTCGGCAGGCGGTGCCAAAGACGGCCCGACGATCGCCGTGCTCTCCGAGTACGACGCGCTCCCCGGCATCGGCCACGGCTGCGGCCACAACCTGATCGCCACGGTCGGCGTGGGGGCGTTCCTGGCCATCGCGAGCGTGATCGACCGCCTCGGCGGCCGCGTGATCTGGCTCGGCACCCCGGCCGAGGAGGGCGGTGGCGGCAAGGAGCTGATGGCGCAGAAGGGCGCTTTCGACGGCGTCGACGCGGCGATCATGGTCCACCCGTTCACCTACGACAGCTCCGAGCCGGTCTTCCTGGGCCGGAGGCAGCTGAAGGTGACGTACGTCGGGGTGCCGGCGCACGCCTCGATCCAGCCGTTCATGGGGCGCAATGCCCTGGACGCGGCCAACCTGCTCTACACCGGCGTCGCGCTCAACCGGCAGCAGATGCCGCCGACCGACCGGGTGCACGCGATCATCACCGACGGCGGCCTGCGTCCCAACGTGATCCCGGAGCACGCCTCGATCGAGTTCTACGTACGCTCCGCCTACCCCGAGACGCTCAAGATCCTCTCCCAACGGCTCGAGGAGATGGCGATGGGTGCGGCGCTGATGACGGGCTGCGGTGTCGAGTTCAGCTGGGACACGTCGCCGGTCTACCTGCCGATCCGCAACAACAGCGGGCTGGCGCAGGCGTGGAACCGCCGCTACCAGGAGCGCAACCACACCGTCTTCGCGCCCGGCGTCGTCCCGGACCTGCTCGCCGGGTCCACCGACTTCGGCAACGTCTCCTTCCGGGTCCCCGGCCTGCACGCGATGGTCAAGATCGCCGAGCCCGACGTGTCGCTGCACAGCCGTGAGTTCGCCGCTGCCGCGGTCACGCCGTACGCCGACGAGGTGCTCGTCGACGCCGCCTACGGTCTTGCCGGGGTGGCTGCCGACTATCTCTCCGACGCGAACCTGCGGGAGACGGTCCGCGACGAGTTCGAGGAGGCCGGTGGCGCGGTGGACGCTACCGAATTTTTCGGGTGATTAACGGTTGATGACGATTAGGCAGCGGTAATCCTGTTACCTCTTCACAATGAGAACCCGAAGGGGCATTGTTCCTTTCGTCGATCACTGAGATGGGGAGCCCCGCAATGCCTCGTAACATCCGAAAGCTTCGCCCCGTTGTGGCCGTTGCCGCCGTCGCTCTCGCGGCCGCCGCAGTTGCCACTCCGCTCGCGAACTCTGCCTCAGCCAAGCCAGGGAAGCACCTGGTCGATGTCCAGCTGCTCTCGTTCAACGACTTCCACGGCAATCTCGAGGCGCCGTCGGGTTCGAGCGGGCGCCTGGTCACCGGCCACCACATCGATCCAGCCACCGGCAAGCCGGTCGATGACACCGTCAACGTGGGTGGCGTGGAATACCTCGCCTCCCACCTGGCCGAGGCGCGCAAGGGCCACGACCGTTCCCTGACCGTCGCCGCGGGTGACCTGATCGGCGCCTCGCCACTGCTCTCGGCCGCCTTCCACGACGAGCCGTCCATCGAGGCGCTCAACAAGCTCGGCCTGGACGTGACCGCGGTCGGCAACCACGAGTTCGACGAGGGCTACAAGGAGCTGCAGCGCATCGCCGACGGTGGCTGCATCGACGACGGCGACGGCGAGGACAACCAGAACTCCTGCGCCGCCCACGAGTACGCGGGCGCCGACTTCGACATCCTCGCCTCCAACGTGATCGAGGACGCGAGCGGCAAGACGATCCTGCCGTCCTACGCCATCAAGGAGATCGACGGCGTCAAGATCGGCTTCATCGGCATGACCCTGGAGGGCACTCCCGACATCGTCACCGCCGAGGGGGTCAAGGGCCTCACCTTCAAGGACGAGGTCGAGACCGCCAACGCGCTCGTGCCCAAGCTGAAGAAGAAGGGCGTCAAGGCGATCGTCACCCTGATCCACGAGGGTGCCAACCTGCCGAGGGAGAAGTGGACCGACCCCGCCACCGGCACGGTCTACGACGTCAACGCCAGGTACGACTACACCTGCGAGGGCGGCGGCGAGCTGGTCGCCGGCTCGCCCATCGTGCCGATCGCCCAGGGCCTCGACCCCGAGATCGACATGCTGGTCACCGGCCACACCCACAACCCCTACGTCTGCGACGTACCGGACCCCGAGGGCAAGTCCCGTCTGGTCACCTCGGCCTCGTCCTTCGGCCGGCTCTACACCGAGACCAACCTGAAGTACAACCTCAAGTCGCGCGACATCGTCCGCTCGTCGGTCGAGGGCTCGAACCTGCTCGTCACCCGGGACGTGGCCAAGGCCCCCGAGCAGACCACGCTGATCAACACCTACAAGGAACTGGTCACCCCGATCGCCTCCCGGGTGCTCGGTTCGATCTCCGGTGACGTCACCCGCACCACCAACGCCTCCGGCGAGAGCGCCCTCGGTGACCTCATCGCCGACGCCCAGCTCGCCGACCAGTCGACGGTCGTCAACGGGCAGACGCCGGTGATCGCGTTCATGAATCCGGGTGGCATCCGTGCCGACCTGACCGCGACCAACTCGCCCTACGGGGAGGCCGTCGGTGAGGTCACCTACGACGAGGCGTTCACGGTCCAGCCGTTCAACAACTACCTCGTCTCGCTGACCATGACCGGCCAGGACATCTACGACCTGCTGACCCAGCAGGTCACCGGCGCCAACGCCGCGTCCCACAAGATCCTGCAGGTCTCGGAGGGCTTCTCCTACCAGATCAGCCCCTCGGGTCCCGTCGACGGATCGGTCACGCTCAACGGCCAGCCGATCGACAAGGCCACGTCCTACCGGGTCGTGACCAACAACTTCCTGCAGGGCGGGGGCGACGCCTTCGCGGCCTTCACCAAGGGCACCGACCCCTACTACGGCGGCCTCGACATCGACGCCTTCGCCAACTACCTGGAGGCCAACTCGCCCTACACCCCGGGCCCGCTCGACCGCATCACCGGGACCCACTGAACGAAGACTCGTTCGTACGCAGCGGGCCCGACCAGCTCTGAGCTGGTCGGGCCCGCTGTCGTATCGGCGCGTTGCCGATCAGCGCGATCCGGCGAGCACCGCGTCGTCTGCGGTGTCGTCGGCCGGCTCCGATCGCGGCCTGGGGATGAGGAGCACGATCAGCGCACCGACACCGGCCGCCAGCGCCCCGATCACGAAGCAGACCTGGAACGCGCCCGCGGTCGGAATCTCGGGCATGCCGGGGGCGAGGACAGTCGTCCGGCTGGTCAGCACGATGGCCATGACCGCGCCCGCGACCGTGGTGCCCATCGAACGCATCAGGCTGTTCAGTCCGACGCTTGCGGCGGCCTCGGCGGCCGGGACGTTGCTGAGGATGAGCGTGGGCATCGCGGCGTACCCGATCCCGACGCCTGCCGAGGCGATGCAGGAGGCGAGCATGAGCTGCCACGGGGCATTCATCAGGAAGACCGCGACGACGTAGCCCGCGGCCAGGACGACCGCGCCGATCGCCATGGTGCCGCGTCCGCCGAGGCGGGTCAGCAGGCGGGAGGACACCGGGGTGAAGAGCATCATCATCAGACCGGCCGGCGCCATCCACATGCCGGCCTGGAAGATGGTCTGGCCGAGGCCGTAGCCGGTGGCCACGGGCATCTGGAGGAGCTGCGGGACCACGATCGACTGGGCCATCATGCCGAAGCCGATGAGGACGGCCGCGATGTTGGTGAACAGCACCGGCTTGCGCGCGGTGGTGCGCAGGTCGACGAGCGGGTCGTCGTGGCGCAGCTCGTACCAACCCCAGAGCAGCAGGATCACGACGCCGCCGACGATCATGCCGAGGGTCCTCGGCTCGCCCCAGCCCCAGTCGTTGCCCTTCGAGACGCCGACAAGTACGCCGACGAGCCCGGCCGCGAGCCCGAGCGCGCCGATGATGTCGAGGCGACCGGGGTGGGCGTCGCGTACGTGCGGGACGACGGCCGCGGTCAGCACGGTGACCGCGAGGGCCAGGCCGGCGGAGACCCAGAAGAGGGTGTGCCAGTCGAAGTCCTGGGCGATCCAGGCGGCCAGCGGCAGGCCGAGCGCGCCGCCGACCCCGAGGGTGGCGCTGACGCCGGCGACCGCGGTGTTGCGCAGGTGCTCGGGCGCGACCTCGCGTACGAGGCTGATCGCGACCGGGATGTAGCCCATCGCCATGCCCTGGAGCACGCGGCCGACCAGGACCGGACCGACGGCGTCGGAGAGTGCCACGATGACGGAGCCGATCACCAGCACGATCCCCGAGATCACCAGGACCGGCTTCTTGCCGTAGAGATCGGCGAGGCGGCCGGTGACGGGCATCGTCACGCCGGCGCCGAGCAGCGTGGCGGTCACCACCCAGGACGCGGTGCTGGCCGTGGTGGAGAGCAGTTCGGGGAGCTCGCTCTGGATCGGGATGACCAGTGACTGCATCAGCGCGGCGCAGAGGCTGCCGAAGCAGAGCACCATGACGACGGCCATGGCGCCACCCGTCGAGCGCGTGGCCGGCTCGCGGGTGGGGGACGGGGAGGAACTCAAGGCACACCTCTGATGTGTAATCTACATATCGACGTATGTATGCTACACATCATGAGGTTCACGCGACAATGCCCGGAGATGTGATGCCGTCCACAAGGCCGTCCTCCGGGGACCCTCTTTTCAGGCCGATCAGCCCGGATCTGTCCACCGACCGCCGCCTGGCCTCCTTGGTCGGGCGACTCGAGGTGCACCGCCGTCTCGCCGAGGACCGCAGCGCGCTCAGCCATGCCGACGGCCGTCTGCTCTGGTTCCTCTCCGACGGCCGGCCGCGTACGCTCCGGGAGATCGCCGACGGCCTCAACCTCGAGCAGTCGACCGTGAACCGGCAGGTGAACGCCGCGCTCTCGGCCGGCCATCTGCGGAGGTTCGCCGAGCCGGGGCGCTCGGCGCGACTGATCGAGCCGACGGAGGAGGGGCTCGCCGTCTATGAGGCAGCCTCGGCCCGGGCGCTGGGCGCCTATGCGGACGGGCTGGCCGCTCTCGGAGGCGAGTCCGAGAAGTTCCTCGAGTTGCTCGAGCGTTTCGTGGGTGCCTACGGCGAGGCCGTGCGGGAGCGATGACGCGCAGCATCGGGATCTCTAGTCGCCGGAGCCGCTCGTCGTCAGCCCGCCCATGAGTGTCGTCGCGGACGAGGCTGCCGGGGTGATGCGACTGTCGGGGATCCCGCATGCCCGCAGGCAGGTCGAGGCGATGACGGCGGCGGTCCCATCGTCGATCGGCACGCCGCTGCTGCGGAGAGTGGTGGTGACCTCGACCAGATGCATGAGCATCTCGCCGAGGTGGCCCGGCTCGGCCGCTGTTGCGGCGCCGGGCGCCGCGGCCCGGGTGGCGATCCGTCCGTAGGCGTCGGCGAGCTCGGCGCGAATGCTGCGAAAGGCATCGAATGCGTCGCTGCTGGTCACATCGGGATGAGTGGCCAGCATGCCGATGTTGTCCGGCGCCTCGGCGAGCGTCTGGATGTCGATGAGGGCCAGCAGGTAGAGCGCGGCCTCGGGGCTCGCGGACGCGGTCAGCTGCTCGATCTGGTCGACCCGGTCGACGGTCGGTCGGACGGATCGCTCCAGGAGCTCGGCGAGGATCTCGTCCTTGCCGGTGAAGTGGTAGTAGAGCGACGCCTGTCTGATACCGACCTTGTCGGCGATCTCCCGTGTGGAGGTTGCTGCGAAGCCCTTGGTCACGAACAGCTGCGCCGCGGCGTGAAGCACCTGCTCGCGCGGTGGCGCTGCTGTGCTCGAGGGGACGAGGCGTGGTCGTCCGGGATGGGTTCGTCGGATGCTCATCGAGGCCCTGCCTTCCTGTCGACGTCGACCCCGGATTCAGTAGAGCATAATATGTCGATCTTGCCAATCATGATGTGCATCTGGACGTACGGTATGCCCATCGGGCACGATGGTGGTTTGCCGAACCTGTCGAAGCCGTCGAAGGAGGCTGTCGCCGTGCCCCGCCCCAACCGTCGAGCCCGTGAAGCGCTGACCGAGGCGCTCCGGGATGCCCGTCGCGCCGCCGGCCTGACCGGATCCGGCCTGGCGGATGCCCTGGGATCGGGCTGGTCCCAGCCCAAGGTGTCCAAGATCGAGTCCGGTCGGCAGTCGGTCTCGGAGGCCGAGGTCCTTGCCTGGGCGGCCGCGGTGGGTGCCGACCGAGAGATGCTGCTCGCGCTGCGCGCCCGCGCCGACCAGGAGCACGCCGCGTTCCGCGACGCTCATCCGACCGGCGGCGGTGCGGAGCAGCACCAGGACGCGTACGCAGCGACCGAGGTGGCCACGAAGGTCTTGACCAGCTACCAGCCGCACAGTGTCCCCGAGCTGCTGCAGACCCCCGACTACGCGCGTGCCCTGCTGGCCCTAGCGGGTGGTTCGCGCGACCGGGATGCCGCTGCCGGGGAGGTCTCCCACGTGATCGCGGCGAGGCTCCGGCGCTCGGCGATCCTCTACGAGCCCGGCCGGACGATCACCATCCTGGTCGGCGAGGCTGCCCTCCATCACCTGGTGGGCTCGCCCGACATCATGCGTGCCCAGATCGAGCACATCGCCAACCTGGCGACCACCACCCAGGCGACCATCGGGATCGTCCCCTTCGAGAGCTTCCCCGTTCTGGTCCAGCACGGCTGGGACCAGCGCGACCGGATCGTCACCCTCGAGACCAGCGCCGGCGACCTCGAGATCGCCGATCCGGTCGAGGTCACCCGCTACGAGCGCTGGACGCAGCTCCTGCTCGAGCACGCGCTGACGGGCCAGGCGGCCGCCGAGCGATGCGCCCGGATCATCAGCGAGCGCGGACGGTCATCAACGCAGCTGGGCGACCGCGAATAGGACACGGCGGCCGCTCCGGTAGACTCCCGGCGGGCCGTTAGCTCAGTTGGTAGAGCAGTGGACTTTTAATCCATGGGTCGTCGGTTCGAGACCGACACGGCCTACAGCGGGCTCGAGCCCCGAGCCGCATATGCGACTCGGGGCTCGGCCGTGTGATGAGGGTCAGCCGGACTCTTCTTGCGGCAGCGGACGGCTGCTGATCGAGTCGGTGATCGCGCCGGCAGTCTCGACGAACGCCGCTGCCTGCTCCTCGGTCAGAGTGCCCGCCGAAGCTCCCTCCAGGCTCTGCCACAGGGCAGTGATGGGCTCCCGCATGGCGCGGCCCTTGTCCGTGAGATGGACGACCATCACCCGCCGGTCGTGCTCGGCCGGCTCGCGGACCAGCAGGCCCGCTTCCTGCATGCGGCGCAGGGACTTGGAGACGGTGGAGTGGTCGAGGCCGACGCTCTCGAGAAGCTCGGACTGGGTCTGGCCCTCGCGGTCCAGCAGCTGCATCAGGAGCAGCTCCTGGCCGGGGTGCAGGTCCATCTTGCGCAGCAGGGCGCCGGCGTAGGCGCGGTGGGCGCGGGCGAGCTGGAAGATCGCGTAGCTCATCGGCCCGCCTGCGGCAGTGGTGGGAATCTCGGGCATGGTCTCCGCTTCTTCAGCCGGTGTAGGTGGGGTAGTCGGTGTATCCGACCGCTCCGCCACCGTAGAAGGTCGCCGGGTCGGGTGTGTTCAACTCTGCCCCGACGCGCAGCCGCTCGACCAGGTCGGGGTTGGCAAGCGCGAGTGCACCGACGGAGACCAGGTCGGCCGTGCCGTTGTCGACGTCCTTGGCGCGAGTGGGGATGTCGGCGCCGGGCCGGTTGAGGATCAGGGTGCCGGGCCACTCCGCGCGGAGCGTGTCGAGCAGCTGCTCATCGCCCACATGCATCAGGTGCAGGTAGGCCAGATTCAGCGGGCGCAGCGCCTCCACCAGCGCCGGGTACAGCTCGTGGGTGTCGGACTCGACGATGTCGTTGTACGGGTTTCCCGGCGAGATGCGGATGCCGGTGCGCTCGGGGCCGATCTCGTCGGCCACCGCGGCGACAACCTCCACGGCGAAGCGGATACGGGCCTCGATCGAGCCGCCGTAGCGGTCGGTGCGCTGGTTGGCGTTGCCGGAGAGGAACTGGTGGATCAGGTAGCCGTTGGCGCCGTGGATCTCCACGCCGTCCGCGCCCGCCGCAACCGCCGCAGCAGCCGCGCGCCGGAAGTCCTCGACGGTCTCGGCGACCTCCTGCGTCGAGAGCGAACGGGGCTCCGGCATCTCCTGAGGGCCGGAGGCGGTGAACATCACGCCGGCTGGGCGGATCGCCGAGGGGGCGACGGGCTGGCGGTGGTGCGGAGTGTTGTCGGGGTGGGAGATCCTGCCGACGTGCATCAGCTGGATGTACACCCGGCTGCCTGCCGCGTGCACCGCACCGGTGACCTTGCGCCACCCGGCGATCTGGTCCTCGTTGTAGATACCAGGGGTGAGCAGGTAGCCCTGGCCGTCGGCGGAGGGCTGGGTGCCCTCGGTGATGATCAGCGCCTTGGAGGCGCGCTGTGCGTAGTACTCGGCATTCATCTCCGTCGGCACGCCCTCCGGGGTGGAGCGGTCACGGGTCATGGGGGCCATGACCAGACGGTGTGGCAGAGAGGTGCCGCCGAGGGTGATCGGGGCCCACAGGGATTCCAACATGAACATCTCTTTCGGTGAACGCGGTGGCCCGAATGGCCACCGCACGGGTGGATTGGGGACGGCGCGCTCAGTCGACGGTGAGGACGAGCTTGCCGCGTACGTGTCCGGTGTCGCTGGCCTGCTGGGCATCGGCCGCCTTGGCCAGCGGGTACGCCGTGACGGTGGTGGTCAGCGTCCCGGCCGCGGCGTCCTGAGCCACGGCGGCCAGGCGCTCGATGGGGTAATCCCCGCCGCCGGGGGAGAAGGCGACGCCGAGCTCGGCCGCACTGAAGTCGGCGATGGTGACGATGCGCTCGGTGCCGCCACGCAAGGTGATGGAGTCGGGCAGGGCGCCCTTGCCGGCCAGATCGAAGACCGCGTCCACGCCGTCGGGAGCCAGGGCCCGTACCCGCTCGACCAGGCCATCGCCATAGGTGGTCGGGGTCGCGCCGAGCGAGGTGAGGTAGTCCTGGTTCGCGGCGCCGGCCGTGGCGATCACGCGGGCACCGCGGGCGGTGGCGAGCTGGACGGCCACGGTGCCGACAGCTCCGGAGGCACCGTGCATCAGCAGGGTCTCCCCGGCGACCACCCCCAGCTCGCCCAGGACCCGTTCGGCCGTCTCGCTGGCGACCGGCAGCGCGGCCGCGATCTGCCAGGAGAGGTCTGCGGGCTTGGGGGCCACGGCGGTGGCCAGGGCGTACTCGGCGTACGAGCCGGTGTCCGCCCAGCCGAGCACCTCGTCGCCGACCTGTACGTCGCTCACGCCCTCGCCGAGCGCGTCGACCACGCCTGCGACCTCGGCGCCGGGGATGGCGGGGAACGTCGTCGGGAAGACCGCCTCGAGCATGCCGGCGCGCTTCTTGCCGTCCAGCGCGTTCAGCCCGGCGGCCTTGACGCGTACTCGGACCTGGCCGGGGCCGGGCTGCGGGACTTCGACGTCCGCCTCGTGCAGCACATCCGGACCGCCGAACTCATCGAAAATGATCGCTTTCATGAACACTCCACTTCGGGTCGCGTTGCTCTGGCGAATAATGTGGCCAGCCACATATTCACCATAACAGCAATCATGTGGCTAGCCAAGTATTGCGGCGACGGGCGGAGTCGGCTGGGCTCTGGTGGGCCGGAAGCTGCCTCGGAACCCGTGGTCGTACGTCCCGCTGAGCGGTCGTTTCACGGCTCTGTTGCGCAACCTTCACCGCTTCGCGCGTAAAACGATCGGTCAAGGGGGGTTCGCACAGGCGCGTGAGTTGCTAGTGTCACTCCCGCAACAGGTGCAAGTTCCAGAAGGTCTGACGCCTGCGGAGTTTGTGATCCAACGGCGTTTCTGCTCTGTGCCCGCCCGGACCCCGGTTCGGGAACACAGGTCGGAGCGACGTGTCACCCGCCCCTGATGCGGGGCTACCGAACCTGGTGGCCTCTCGCCCCGACTAAGGAGTAACGAGCAGATGGCTCAGGGCACCGTTAAGTGGTTCAACGCCGAGAAGGGTTTCGGCTTCATTGCGCAGGAGGACGGCGGCGACGACGTCTTCGTTCACTACTCTGCGATCCAGACCAACGGCTACAAGTCGCTGGACGAGAACCAGAAGGTCGAGTTCGACGTCACCCAGGGCCCGAAGGGCCCGCAGGCGGAGAACGTTCGCCCCCTCTGAATAAAGTAAGACGATCTCGGGTTCGGCTTCTGCCGACACTGATCATCTGCAACGAGGCCCCAGCCGTTCGGCTGGGGCCTCGTGGTCTGATTGGAGCCCTCTCAGGCTTCTGTGTCACGCTTGATGTGACAACTTTTGATGGTTCTTGGTGGATCAGCGCGCAGATCCCCCGAGACTGGGCGATGATGTGAAGACGAGTTTTTTGAGCGTGACGTGAGGAGGCGGCGGGCGTGGCTGATCAGTTCGATGTGACGCTTGAAGATCCCGAGCTGCTCCTCGAGGTCGAGCTCACGACCAATCTCATCGTCGCCGCCAGCGAGTCTGAGGATCACCTCTCCCAGGACGAGATCGACCGCATCCTCGGGATCATCCCCTAAAGACGTCAGCAGGTCGCGAAGAGCAGCGGCCCGTTCGCCAAGTCGGAGAGCACGGCCGTGCCGTCCTTCGGCTGCAGCTGCATGGTGACGACCTCGTCCTCGGCCGCGACCTTCTCGAGCTCGAACCGCTCGTCGAACGTGCCGCCCTGGCCGGGCGCCGGACCGACGGCGAGCTTGGCCCGGGTGTCGGCGTTCGTACGCGCCTGGTCGTCGTTCTCGAACGACATCGCGACACGTACGTCGCCGTTCGACTCGGCTGCCATGGCGAAGCCCGCGACCGGGTTGATGTCGCCCGCGGCGTCGACGAGGCCGTCTGCCTGGTCCTGGTCGGCGGCCGAGGCACCGCCCAGCCCGATCTCGGTGCAGGTGAAGTCGCCGTCGTACACGAACGCCGAGAGAGGGTCGCCGAGCCGGTCCGCGGCGTCGGTCATCGGCTCGTGGAGGTCGCCGTCGCCGAGGCTCTCGACCTGGTCGCTCAGATAGCGCCGGCCGTCCGAGGCCAGGATGAGGTCGTCCTCGGGCAGGAAGGCGATGTAGGTGAGCTGCGGGCTGATCGTCGAGTCGATGCCCGAGTCGGTGAAGCTGGAGAACGGGACCAGGGTGCCGTCCCAGACGCCGCCGTCCGCGGGGTCGTCCTCGGGGGCGGTGAACCCCATCGAGGTGAGCTGCTCGACGAGGTGGTCGGCATCCATGTCCTCGAGGTGCCCGACCATGAGCGCTCCCTCGGTCGACTGGGTGTAGAGCTCCCAGTCGAGGGTCGCGGGCGACCAGCCGAAGTGCTGCTGCAGCAGGCCGGAGGCGTCGGGGAGCACCGAGGTCGAGGTGAGGTCCTTCGTATAGGCCTCGTCGATCATCTCGTGGACCTCCTCCGGTGTGGAGTCGGCATCGAGGTCGGCACCGACGCTCTCGCGGATTCCCGTCCAGTCGGTGAAGGAGACCCGGGTCGCCTCGGCGGGGGCCAGCCGCAGCGCCTCGTCGAGGTCGCCGCCGCGGGTCGCCCACGCGCGGGCGAGGAAGATGACGAGCGCAACGACGACGACGCCCACCGCGATGGTCAACAAGGGGTGGGCGCGTACGACTCGGGATGATCGGTCTGCCCACGTCCTGGGGCGGCCGAGAAGCTGGGGGGTGCGGAGCATTGCGAGGAACCTTAGACGAATCAGCCGCCTTCACGACATACCCTGTGCGCATGCCCGAGATCCCGGCCGCCGGCGTAGTGGTTTTTCGCGAGCACGACGACCTGTCGGAGGTGGCGCTGGTCCACAGACCCAAGTACGACGACTGGTCCTTTCCCAAGGGGAAGGTCGACCCCGGCGAGACCGTGCCGGTGGCCGCGATCCGGGAGGTGCGTGAGGAGACCGGCCTGCGGGTCGCGCTCGGTCGCCCGCTCCAGCAGCAGCGCTATCCCGTCGAGGCCGGGCAGAAGGTGGTCCACTACTGGGTCGGCCGCACCGCTGTCGGCGCCGACGACGACGTCGAGAGCTACCTGATCAACGACGAGGTCGATGACGTCGAGTGGCTGCCGGTGGACGAGGCGCGCCAGCGACTCACCTACCCGCACGACCGGGCGACGCTGCAGCAGGCCGAGGACGTACGCGAGCCCACCACGCCCCTCGTGGTCCTCCGCCACGCCTCGTCCGTCGGCCGCTCTGCCTGGTCGGGTGCAGATGAGGAGCGGCCGCTCGACGACACCGGCCGGGCCCAGGCGGTCACTCTGGCCGGACTGCTGATGGCGTACGACATCCGCCGGGTGATCACCTCGCCGAGCGTTCGCTGCACGCAGTCCGTCGCGCCATACGCCGGGCTCGCCGGTATCGCGTCCGAGCAGATGAGACTGCTGAGCGAGGAGGGTGCGGACGAAGGTAGCGTGTCGGTCCTGGCTGCCGACACCCTGCGTGACCTGGCCGTTCCGACGGTGATCTGCACGCACCGACCGGTGCTGCCGTGGGTCTTCGAGGGGCTGGGGATGCGTGACCCGAAGCTGGCGAAGGGCGAGCTGATGGTGCTGCACGTGCGCGCAGGTGAAGTGCGTGCTGTTGAGGCATTTCAGGTCTAACAGAGGCTTGAGGCCAGCCTGTTCATCTCCTGTGCCCGGAACTGACACTGATTTGCCACCGACTTTGAATTCCTCGTTCAGCCTGTGTTCACCTTCACCGAGTTTCCCGTCCACCTCGGCTCCTTACGGTCATCGCGACAACTCCGAATCGACTGCATCATCAATCAGGAGACTTGCGTGAACACCACCTCGCTGCGCCGGGCACTCGTCCCGGGCATCACGGCTGCGGCCCTTGCTCTTGCGATCAGCGCCTGCGGCGCTGCCAACGAGCAGAACAGCGGCAGCGACGGGGAAGGCACCCTCTCGGGCACCCTCAAGGGTGGCGGAGCCTCCTCGCAGGAGAAGGGCCAGGCGGCATGGGTCGCCGGCATCCAGGACGAGAACCCCGACCTCAGCGTCGTCTACGAGCCCGTGGGCTCCGGCTCGGGTCGTGAGGGCTTCATCACCGGCGGCTACCTCTTCGCCGGCACCGACTCCGCTCTCAACGACGACGAGGGCGAGCTGACCAAGGCCAAGGAGCAGTGCGGCGCGGACCCGATCCAGGTCCCGGGCTACGTCTCGCCGATCGCCGTCGTCTTCAACGTCGAGGGTGTCGACGAGCTCAACCTCGACGCCAAGACGATCGCCGACATCTTCGCGGGCAAGATCACCAAGTGGAACGACCCGGCGATCGCCGCGACCAACCCGGACGCCAAGCTTCCGGACACCGCGATCACCCCGGTCCACCGCTCGGACGACTCCGGCACTCAGGAGAACTTCACCGAGTACCTCGCGGCCGCCGGTGGCTGGGCCGAGGAGCCCTCCGGTGAGTGGCCCGCCTCCATCAAGGGTGGCGAGGGCGGCGACGGCACCTCCGGTGTCGTGACCGCCATGCAGGGTGCCGGCTACATCGGCTTCATGGACGAGTCGGCGGCGCGCGAGAACGACCTCGCCACCGTCAAGGTCAAGGTCGGCGAGGACTTCGTCGAGCCGACCGCCGAGGCCGCTGCGAAGATCCTGGCCGCCTCGAAGCCGGTCGGCACCAGCGACAACGACATGGCCGTCGAGGTCGCCCGGACCACCACCGAGGCCGGTGTCTACCCGGTCGTGCTGGTCTCCTACCTGCTGGCCTGCCCGACCTACGAGAACGCCGAGGACGCGGCCAACGTGAAGGGCTACCTGGAGTACATCCTCTCCGAGGACGGCCAGGAGGTCGCCGCCGAGGAGGCCGGCTCCGCGCCGCTCGACCGTGAGACCGCTGACAAGGCTCTCGAGCTCGTCGGCGGCATCAAGTAAGTGCCGGTACGTCTGATCTGATCGCCGTTCGGGCGGTGGCTGCGGCCGCCGCCCGTACGGCTGTCTTGAGAACCGAAACAAGAAAGTCGAGGAATGCCTTGTGACTGTCGCCGCTGACCCCGGCGCCGACCCTGGCGTTGACACGAAGTCGGAGCTGTCCGGCCGTGGCTCGATGGGGGATGTCGTCTTCCGGGGCCTCGCCGTCATCGCCGCCACTCTCATCATGGTGGCGCTGGCAGCCGTCTTCATCTTCCTGGGCATCGAGGGCATCCCGGGCTTCAACGTGGACGAGCAGCACTACGCCGGCCAGGGCTCGTTCCTGGGCCTTGTCGTGCCGCTGCTGTACGCCACCATGTACGCCGCCGTACTGGCACTGATCGTCGCGGTCCCCTTCAGCGTGGCGATCGCGCTCTTCATCAGCCACTACGCCCCGCGCCGGATCGCCACCCCGGTGGCGTACGTCATCGACCTGCTCGCCGCGGTCCCGTCGGTCGTCTTCGGCCTGTGGGGTGCGGTGGTGCTCGGCCCCTACTTGGTGCCGGCGCACGCCTGGCTCTCCGAGAACATGGCCTGGCTGCCGTTCTTCGACGGCCAGCCCTCCGGCAACGGCCGTACGCTGTTCACCGCCGCGATCGTGCTGGCCGTGATGATCCTGCCGATCATCACCTCGATCTGCCGCGAGGTCTTCGCGCAGACGCCGCGACTGCACGAGGAGGCGGCGTTGGCCCTCGGCGCGACGCGCTGGGAGATGATCCGCTACGCGGTCTTCCCCTACGCCCGCTCCGGCATGGTCTCCGCGGTCATGCTCGGCCTCGGCCGGGCCCTCGGCGAGACAATGGCGATCGCGATGATCGTCTCGCCGAAGGTCCTCATCTCGCTGTTCATCATCGGCACCAACAACCCCGAGACCATCGCGGCGCACATCGCCCAGGGCTACAAGGAGAGCACGCCCGACCGACTCTCCGTGCTGATCGCGACCGGCCTCGTGCTGTTCGCGTTCACCTTCCTGGTCAACGCGCTCGCCCGCTGGATCGTCGCCCGAGGGAGGGCCAAGTGAGCAATACCGACCTCTCCAACGAGGAGACGAAGCTCTCCCACGCCACGCTTCCGCGAGGCGCTCAGTGGCTGGTCGGCGTCGCAGCCGTCGCTCTCGGCGGCCTGGCGCTGGTCCTCGGCGTGAGCATCGTCGGGGCAGCCGTCATCGGCGTGCTCGGGTTCCTGATCGGCTACCCGCTGTGGGCGCTGCTGGTGGAGAACCGGCGCTCGGCGACCGACAAGCTCGTCACCGGGCTGGTGTGGACGGCCTTCGCCGTCGCGGTCATCCCGCTGATCTGGCTGGTCTACACGGTCGTCTCCAAGGGCGCTGCGACCCTCAGCCCGGAGTTCCTCACGTACTCGATGCGTTCGGTCACCGGCGACGAGCAGGGCGGTCTCTACCACGCACTGATGGGCACCCTGATCGTCACCGGCATCGCCGCCGTGATCTCGATCCCGATCGGCATCATGACCGCGATCTACCTGATCGAGTACGGCAAGGGCAACCGCCTCGCCAAGACGATCACCTTCCTGGTCGACGTCATGACCGGCATCCCTTCGATCGTCGCCGGCCTGTTCGCGTTCGCGCTGTTCACCCTCCTCGTCGGACCGGGCACGCGCTTCGGCTTCGGCGGCGGTGTCGCGCTCTCGCTGCTGATGATCCCGACCGTCGTCCGCTCGACCGAGGAGATGCTCAAGCTGGTCCCCGACGACCTGCGCGAGGCTGCGTACGCCCTCGGGGTGCCGAAGTGGCGCACCATCACCAAGATGGTGCTCCCGACCGCGATCGGCGGCATCGTCACCGGTGTCGTGCTCTCGATCTCGCGCGTGATCGGCGAGACCGCGCCGCTGCTGGTCGCCTCCGGGTTCAACCCGAACCTGAACACCAACGCCTTCGATGACAGCCCGATGATGACCGTGCCGGTCTTCATCTACACCCAGCTGTCCGAGGCCACTGCGAAGGGCGTCGAGTACGCCTGGGGTGGAGCACTGGTGCTCTTCATCCTCGTCATGGTCCTCAACCTCATCGCCCGTATCGTCGGCACGATCTTCGCCCCCAAGACCGGGCGCTAGGAGAAACACATGTCCATTCAAGTCAAGGACGCCAGCATCTTCTACGGCGACTTCAAGGCCGTCGAGGACGTCTCCATGTCCATCAAGCCGAAGTCGGTGACCGCCTTCATCGGGCCCTCCGGCTGTGGCAAGTCGACCTTCCTGCGCACCCTCAACCGGATGCACGAGGTCATCCCCGGCGCGTACGTCGAGGGGAAGATCCAGATCGCCGGCCAGGACATCTACGGGCCCAACGTCGACCCGGTGGCCGTACGCCGCAAGGTCGGCATGGTCTTCCAGCGGCCCAACCCGTTCCCGACGATGTCGATCTACGACAACGTGCTCGCCGGCAACAAGCTCAACTCCAAGCGGATCAAGAAGTCCGAGGCGGACTCGATCGTGGAGGGCGCGCTGCGCGGCGCCAACCTGTGGAACGAGGTCAAGGACCGTCTCGGCAAGCCCGGCATGGGTCTGTCCGGTGGTCAGCAGCAGCGGCTCTGCATCGCCCGTGCGATCGCGGTCCAGCCGGAGGTGCTGCTCATGGACGAGCCGTGCTCGGCTCTCGACCCGATCTCCACCGCCGCGATCGAGGACCTCATCCACGAGCTGAAGTCCGAGTACACGATCGTGATCGTCACCCACAACATGCAGCAGGCCGCCCGTGTCTCCGACGACACCGGCTTCTTCAACCTGAAGGCCGCCGGCCAGCCGGGGCACCTGGTGGAGTTCAACCCCACCAAGCAGATGTTCACCAAGCCGGACAACCCGGACACCGAGGCGTACATCTCCGGCCGCTTCGGCTGAGCCGGCGCACGCGCCACATGCGAAACCGCCCTGCACCGACACGGTGCAGGGCGGTTTCTCGTCGACCAGGATCAGGGAAGCTGGAAGACGAAGTGGCAGAGCAGGTAGATCAGGCCTGCGGCGGTGCCGGCTGCCGGAAAGGTGAAGATCCACGCGGCGACGATGGACTTCGCGATACCCCAGCGGACCGCGGAGAACCGCTTGGTCGCGCCGACACCCATGATCGCCGAGGTGATCGTGTGGGTGGTCGAGATCGGGGCCTCCCAGATGTAGGCCGTGGAGTAGAGCACCGAGGCGGCGACCGACTCGGCGGCGAAGCCGCGGGACGGGTCCAGGTGGATGATCCGGCGGCCGAGGGTGCGCATGATGCGCCAGCCGCCGGACATGGTGCCGAGGGAGATGGCGGTCGCGGCTGCGGCGATCACCCAGAACGGGAGGTCGTCGTCGGCCGTGAGGAAGCCACCGGTGACCAGGGCGAGGAAGATGACGCCCATCGTCTTCTGGGCGTCCTGCAGGCCGTGACCGAGAGCCATCGCGGCGGCCGAGATCGTCTGGGCGATCCGGAAGCCCTTCTGGGCCTTGTGCTGGTTGGCGCGGCGGAAGATCCACATGATCGCGAGCATCACGCCGAACCCGAGGCCGAAGGCGACCACGGGCGAGATGAACATCGGGATGACGACCTTCTCCAGCACCGTCATCCAGTTGACGAACGCGCCGGCGGCGATCGCCGAACCGGCCAGACCACCGATGAGCGCGTGCGACGAGGACGAGGGAAGACCGAAGTACCAGGTGATCATGTTCCAGGCGATCGCGCCGAGCAGGCCGGCCATCACCACGGTCAGACCATGTGCCCCTGATGGTGGCGTGATCGTGTCGGAGACGGTGTGGGCGACCTTCTGGCCCAGGAACGCGCCGACGAAGTTCATCACCGCCGCGAGCAGGAGGGCGATGCGCGGCGTGAGCGCACGCGTGGAGACGGAGGTCGCGATGGCGTTGGCGGCGTCGTGGAAGCCGTTGGTGTAGTCGAAGACCAGGGCGACGACGACCACCGCGATGACGATGGCAAGTTCCACGGTGTCAGGATTCCTTGACGGCGATCTGCTCGACGGTGTTCGCGACCTTCTCGAAGCCGTCGATCGCGTCCTCGAGGGACTCGACGATGTCCTTCAGCTTGAGGACCTCCATCGCGTCGTACTCACCGGAGAAGAGCTTGGCGAGGATGCGACGGTGGTTCTTGTCGCCCTGGTTCTCGAGACGGTTGATCTCGATCCAGTACTCGGAGAGCTCCTTCATCGAGCGCAGCTTGGGCATCGCCGCCGCGGTCAGCTCGGCGCAGCGCTGGAGCACGGTGACCTGGTCGGAGAGCTCCGGGGGCAGGATGTTGACGCCGTAGACGAAGATCTGGTCGACAACCTCGTCCATCGAGTCCATCACGTCGTCGAGACCGGAGCCGAGGGCGTAGATGTCCTCGCGGTCGAAGGGCGTGACGAAGGTCGAGTTGACCTTCTTGACGATCTCGTGGGTGGACTCGTCAGCGGCGTGCTCCGCGTCGCGCATCCGTCGCGCGACGTCCTCGCGATCGGCTGTGTCGCTGAGCATCTCGGCGAGCAGCGAGACACCACCGACGAGGTGGTTGGCGGACTCGGTGAACAGGTCGTAGAACGACGTGTCGACCGGGCGGATTCGGAAACGCACGGGGGGCTCCTGGCTGGATGAGGCAGACCTGCGGGCTCATGTTAGGCGAGTCCGCTTGACACGACGAAAGCCAGGGGCGTGTTCAGCCCGCCGCGGCGCGCCTGCGCTGGCGCTGGCGTGTGATCAACATCGCCTGGAGGTGGTTGGGAGCGTGGTTGCGGCTCCAGGTTCCGTCGGGCCCGAGGAGCCAGGCATCCGTGGTCGGTTCGAATGCCAGATCGAACAGTGCGCCCACCTCGGCCACGAGCTCTGGGGTGGGGAGACGTACGAGGGCCTCGACCCGCCGGTCGAGGTTGCGGTGCATCATGTCGGCCGAGCCGATCCAGGCGCTCGGTCCGTCCCCGTCGTCGGCGGTGCCGTTCTCGAACCAGAAGATCCGCGAGTGCTCCAGGAACCGGCCCAGGATCGAGCGCACCTCGATGGTCTCGCTCAGCCCCTCCACGCCCGGACGGAGCGCGCAGATGCCACGCACCAGCAGCTGCACGGGCACGCCCGCCTGGGAGGCCAGGTAGAGCGCGTCGATGATGGCCTCGTCGACCACCGAGTTGGCCTTGAGCCGGATCCTCGCCGGCCGCCCCGCCAGGTGGTGGGCGATCTCGGCGTGGATCTGCTCGATCAGGCCGTTGCGTACGTTTCCGGGGGCGACCAGAAGCTGCTCGTACGTCGCCTCCCGGCTCCACCCGGACAGATTGTTGAACAGGTGGGCGACGTCTTCGCCGATCCCCTCGTTGGTGGTGATCAGCCCCATGTCCTCGTAGAGCCTGGAGGTCTTCGGGTTGTAGTTGCCCGTGCCGATGTGGGTGTAGCGACGGATCGTGCCGTCGGGCTCCTCGCGCACCACCATCGCCAGCTTGCAGTGGGTCTTCAGGCCGACCAGGCCGTAGACCACGTGGCAGCCGGCCTGCTCGAGCTTGCGCGCCCAGCGGATGTTGGCCACCTCGTCGAAGCGCGCCTTGATCTCGACCAGCACCAGCACCTGCTTGCCCGCCTCGGCGGCGTCGATCAGGGCGTCGATGATGGGGGAGTCGCCGGAGGTGCGGTAGAGGGTCTGCTTGATCGCCAGCACCCGCGGGTCGGCCGCGGCCTGCTCGATGAAGCGCTGCACGCTGGTCGCGAACGAGTCGTAGGGATGCTGGAGGAGTACGTCACCACGACGGGCCGCCTTGAAGACGTCGACCGGCGCGGCGCTCTCGACCGGCGCGAGCGCCGGGTGGGTGCTCGGCACGAAGGCCGGGTACTTCAGCTGCTCGCGGTCGATGTCGGCGATGCCGTGCAGCCCGCGCAGGTCGAGCGGACCGGGCAGCCGGAAGACCTCCTTGTCGGAGATGCCGAGCTCGGACACCAGCAGGTCGAGCGTCGAGTCGGTCATCGACTCCTGCACCTCGAGGCGTACGGGAGGGCCGAAGCGCCGCCTGAGCAGCTCCTTCTCCAGTGCGGTGAGGAGGTTCTCGGTGTCGTCCTCCTCGACCTCGAGATCCTCGTTGCGGGTCACCCGGAAGGTGTGCACCTCGAGGATCTCCATGCCCGGGAAGAGCTTGTGCAGCCGCTCCCGCATGACCTCCTCCAGCGGCACGAACCGGTCGTTGCCCAGCGGCACGAAGCGGCTGAAGATCGGCGGGACCTTCACCCGGGCGAAGTGCTTCTTCTTGGTCTTCGGGTCCCTCAGCCGTACGGCGAGGTTGAGCGAGAGGCCGGAGATGTAGGGGAACGGGTGGGCCGGGTCCACCGCGAGCGGCGTCAGCACCGGGTAGACCCGCTCCTTGAACAGCTTCTTGCAGGCCTTGACCTCCTCGGGGGTGAGGTCCTCCCAGTGCAGCAGCTGGATGCCCTCCTCGAGCAGCGCCGGCTTGATCTTGCCGCGGAACACCTCGGCATGCCGCTCGGAGAGCTCCCGGGTCGTACGCCAGATCACCTCGAGGACCTCACGCGGCATCAGTCCGGAAGCGGCCTTGACCGCCACCCCCGCCGCGATCCGCCGCTTCAGACCCGCCACCCGGACCATGAAGAACTCATCCAGGTTGGAGGTGAAGATCGCCAGGAAACGTACGCGCTCCAGCAGCGGCAGCGTCTCGTCCTCCGCCAGCTCCAGCACCCGCTCGTTGAACCGCAGCCAGGACAGCTCCCGGTCGAGGAACCTGTCCTCGTACTTCTCGACCTCGGCCAGCGCCTCGTGGTCCGGGATGTATTCGGGCTCGACGTCGAACGGCTGGTCGGGAACCGCGGTCAGGCTCACGGTGTCCTCGGCCGAGCGGGTGGGGGCCTGCGGGTCGAGACTCATGAGGCCAGTCTTTCATCCGAGCGGGTGTTTGAAACCGTCGATTCCACGGTACGTCTCGCTCTCGCGCAGTAGGTTGCGGCGTCGGGCGACGCCGGAGCCGCCCAGGTTCGACCAGGGAGGTGGACAGATGGTGGACGAGACGTGGAGTACGTACGTCTTCAAGGTCCTGCGGTCCTCTTGGGGGATCTGGATCTCCATCACCGCGAAGGTTCGATACGGCGACCCGGTCGATCGCTCTGCCGATGGTGGCGGCGCGACGACCCTTGAGTTCTCTGGGGCCGCGGCCGGGCTGGCGCTCGATCATGTCGATGCGTTGCGTGCTGGTTGGACGACGGTTGCTGCTGATGTCGTCCGTCGCCACCGCCGCGCGGTGCACGTGACGGTTGACGACGTCAGCTTTGTCGAGACGGACTTCCAGGTAGAAGGGTTGGCTGTCGCGATGTGTCGATGGGCGGAGAATCAGTTCGGGCTGCGTGCCCGCGAGATCGATGTCGTCTTCGATGCCGAGGAGAACCGCTACCGGTTCACGGCGTTCGCCGGGTTCGGTGGGGTCGAATGACGTCGAGTGACGATTCTCTGGTGGAGCAACTCATCGAGTTCGCGGCCGAGATCAGAATTGGGAGCAGGATCGACTCAGCGGCGCTCGCTGCTCTCCGGGGTGAGATCGAACTCGCATCCCATCGTTGGAGGGCGAATGGCGGAGTCCTGCGCGGCGCGACGGTGGGGGCTTTGCCGTCCCTGTATCCAGCAATGCTCGGGGCGACCGGGCCGTATGGCGAGAAGGAGCGACGAGCTATCGAAGACCTCGCAGACGATCTGCTGGAGGGCCTACTTGCCGCGGTCGGCGTCGGCTGATGGTCACGGGATGTGATCACGTCCTGATCAGCTCGGGGCCGATCGATCTGAAGATCGCGCGCTTCATCTCGGAGTGGGGAGAGCGATGGCCGAACATGACGGTCGAGATCGAAGGGCTCGGCTCGGCGGGCCGCGCGGATGGAGTGCGGATCGCAGGCGCCACTGTGCTTGATGTATCGCCGCTTCGACGCTGGCTCGATTGCGGTTACTGCGCTCGAGGACCCGTACGGTCGCCGTCGGGGTCGATTCGAGCCGTACGATGTCACTCTGGTCGCGGACGGCCTGTACCTGATTACGGTCGTTGCCCCGGACAAGGAGAGCGAGTTCAGCCGCAGCGTGATCGAGGCGATGGTCGATGCGACAGGGGACCGAGGGCGCAGTCGAGCGCGAGCGGGCGAACGAATTTTCGTTCGCCCGGGACTTGGCCGCTTCAGTCGACGTATCTGAGCGGGTAGGCACGTGTACGGCTTGGGGGCGTCATGACGCCTGCTCGCAGTTGGGCGAACACCTTCCGCGATCGAGGCCATCACGGCGAGCAGGTGGTAGAAACCCAGCGACCGCATGCAAGGGCGCCGCTTGGCGGACTCGGGGTCGTCTGGCGAACTACCTGTTACACGATGTCCCTACTAGCGGGTAGTTTGGGCGCATGTCGATTCTCGCGCGTGCGTCGTCCCTGATCGATCCGCTGCTGGTGCCGGTGAAGCGGCCCGCGTTCACGGCGGCATTGAACCTCCCGGCTCCGGTACAGCGGCGGCTGGTCGGCAAGCCGGTGACGTACGACGGGCAGACGCTCGCGGTGGACACGCAGATCATGCTCGCGCTGATGAAGGTGTCGGGGGAGCCGGACCCGTCGACGCTGCCGATCCCGAAGGGGCGGGTGGCGCTGCTGCGGCAGTCGCAGCTCGGGGGCGGTCGCCAGGAGATCGGGTCGGTACGCGAGCTCTGGGCCGCGGGGCTGAAGGCGCGGCTCTACGTCCCGGAGGGCGCCTCGGGCAACGCGCCGCTGCTGGTCTTCCTGCACGGCGGCGGCTTCATCTTCGGTGACCTCGACTCCCACGACGCTCCCTGCCGGCTGCTGGCCAGCGAGTCGGGCGTCAAGGTGCTCTCGGTCGACTACCGGCTGGCGCCGGAGTCACCGTTCCCGGCGGCGTACGACGACTCCGTCGCGGCGTTCCGTTGGGCGGTCGAGCATGCGACCGAGCTCGGCGCGGACCCGGCCCGGATCGGGGTCGGCGGTGACTCCGCCGGCGGCAACCTGGCCGCCGGGGTCGCGCTCGCCGTCGGGGAGGACTGCGCGTTCCAGCTGCTCATCTACCCGGTGACGCAGTCGGAGGCGAACACCCGCAGCCGCGAGGATCTCAGCGAGGGCTTCTACCTGACCGCCGACTTCATCGCCGCGGCGACCGACAACTACCTGCCCGAGGACATCGACCGCCGCGACCCGCGCCACGCTCCGCTGTACGCGGAGATCCCGGCGACCGGGATCGCCCCGGCGTACGTCGCGACCGCGGGTTTCGACCCGCTGCGCGATGAGGGCGAGGCGTACGCCGCCAAGCTCGACGAGGCCGGGGTCAAGGTCGTGCACCGGCGCTTCGCCGACCAGATCCACGGGTTCCTGAACGTGGTCGGCGCCGGACGTACCTCACGCGCCGCTGTGCTCGAGATCGCGCAGGTCCTGCGCGACAACCTCTGACTTCTCTGGCATTTCCTGCACTTCTCAGGTGTTGCAACGCCTGAGAAGTGCAGGGATACCCGGTTAACCGGGTATCCCAACGAGCCCGCTCAACCAGCCATGTCGGGACGCCAGCGGAGAACTTCCCGCTGGAACGCCTCGGGGTCGACCATCGACTTGTCGACCTGGACCGCACCCGCCTCGTCGGTGTTGAACTCGACGACCCACTCGTCGGCGGCCGGCTCACCCTTGATGGTGATGTCGGTGTGGGTGTCGTAGAGGTCGTAGGTGTGGGTCTGCTCGTCCTTGCGTACGTCGAGCACACCCTCCTCGGTGACCGTGACGGTGCTCTCGGTCATGAGCGAGCCGTCGTCGGGCCTGAAGGTGCGGACGGTGATCCTCTTGGTGCCGACCGGCTCGCCCTCCGACTCGTCGGCGAACGCGTCGTCGGCAGCCGTGGCGGCCTCGGGCACGGAGCTGCCGGCGCCGGGGATCTTGGCACCGGGGAACTTGCCGGACTCGGCGAGCTTGACCGCCGCCAGCCAGCCGCTCGAGCGCTGGGGGAGGGAGTCACTCGGGGTGTCGGGCAGGTCCGCCGGCTGCGCAGGGGAGCCCTCGGACTGCGACTTGTTGGCCTGCTTCTTGCCGGCCTGCCGCTCGGGCAGCGACACAGGCGCGGTCGGAGGACCGGCCGGCGGCGCTGCCGGTGAGTCGACCGGCGCGGGCGCGGTGGCCTTCCCGGGCTCGATCCGCTCGATGGGCTCGACCACGAGCGGCTCGTCAGGAGCGTCCGGGATCGGGAACTGCGCCTCGGGCGGCGACGGGGTCGCGGCGAGGGTGAGCTCCAGGGCCTGCATCGCACGCTTGTTGGTGCTGCCGCCCTTGACCGCGAGCATGACGGCCTCGCGCAGGTCGGCGAGCTGCTTGGCGAGCTGGGCGCTGCGGCGCTCGGCGATCTGCCGGTCGACGATGGCCTGCTCGACCAGCTGGGTGTTGTGCAGGATCGAGGCCTCGACGGCCTGGCGGTCGATCGCCTTCTGGCCGGCGACCTCCTCGGCCTCGGCCCGAAGGCGTACGGCGTCGGCGGCCTGCTGCTGGACGTCGGCGAGACGGTTCATCATCTCCGTCATCCGGCGCTCGGCCTCTTCACGCTCGCGCGCCTGCGCGGTGATGACCTCGGTCATCGACTCGTGGGCGGTACGCAGCGCGGACTCCGCCGCGCGGCGACCTTCGTTGGCCTCGGTCGCGGCACGCTCGGCAGCGCGGCGGCCCTCCAGGGCCTGCACCGCGAGATCGGCGTGCTCGGAGGCGCGCTGGTCGGCCGCCATCCGGGCGAGGTTGGCGGACTCGGCCGCCTGCTCGGCCTGGGAGGCGAGCTCGGTGAGCTGCCGGTAGCGCTCCTCGTTCTCGTTGGCCTCGTGCGCGGCGGCAGCGGCGAACTCGGCGTACTGCTTCGCGCTCTTCTCGGCCTCGAGACGGGCGTCGTTGGCGGCGTCGGCGGCCTTGAAGGCACGCAGCGCGGCCTCCTCCGCCTCGGTGCGCGCGGCAAGCGCCTCGGCTGCCACGGCGTACTGGTCGGCCGCGGTGGCCTCGGCCGCGGCACGGGTCATCGCGTGGTCCTCGGCGTTGGCGTCGGCGGACTTGCGCTCCTCGAAGGCCTCCTTCGCCGCTTCCTCGGCCTCGGCGCGGCCGGTCGCGGCCGCCTCCGCGGCGGCATAGGCGGCCTCGGCCGCAGCCTCGGCCTCCTTGCGGGCCTGCTCGGCCTGCTCGGCCTGGGTCGCCATCGCGACCGCGGACTCCTCGGCCGTGATGCGCGCAGCGGCTGCCTTCTCGGCCTCGGTCGCCCGGTCGTTGGCGGCCTGCTCGGCTGCCTGGCGCGCGGTGAACGCGGCCAGCGCCTCGTCGGCCCGGCCGGCTGCGGCCGCGTCGGCCTCCTCGCGCATCCGCGCGAGCTCCTCGGAACGGGTGTCGGCCGCGGCGCGAGCGGTGTAGGCGGCCTCGGCGGCGGCCTCCGCCTCGCTGCGTGCCTCATAGGCGGCGCGGGCCTCGTCAGCGGCCTTGCGGGCGGCCTTCTCGGCTGCCGCCAGCGCGTCGCGAAGCTCGTCCATCTCCTCGAGGCGGTCCTCGGCGGCTGCCTCCGCGACGCTGCGCGCGGCGTAGGCGGCCTGGGCCAGCTCGGCGTGCTCTGCTGCCTTGGTGTGAGCCTCAGCGGCGGAGGCGGCCGCGGCGGCGGCCTCCTCGGCCTTGGCGCGGGCGGCCTCCTCGGCCTCGGTGCGGGCGGTGGCTTGCTCCTCGGCGACACGAGCGGCCTCGAGCAGGCGGCGCTCGGCCGCCTCCAGCTCCTTGCCCCTCGCGAGGGCGGCCTCCTCGGCCTCGGCGCGCTCCTTGGCACGGGTGTCGGCGAGCTTCTCGGCCTCGACTCGGGCGCGGGCGTACTCCTCGGCTGCCTTCTCCGCGACCTCGCGCGCCTGGTGGGCGTCGGCGGCCAGCTCAGCGTGGAGCTTGGCGGTCTCGTCGGCCTTCGCGCGGGCGGTCGCGTGCTGGGCGGCGGACTCCTCGGCCACCAGCCGCTCGGCCGCCTGCTCGGCGGCCGCCTGTTCGGCTGAGATGCGAAGTGACTCGGCTGCGGCAGCGGCGCGGGCCAACTCCGCAGCGCGCGCCGTCAGGTCCTCGTCGTCACCCGGCTGGGCGGCCGAATCACGGCTCCACCACTTGCCACTGGGGGTCTGCGTGCTCACGAGGGTGAATGCTAACGGCGAAGTAGGCGGTGTGTGGAGTCTCCGAGAGGATTAACACGCCTGCTACCTGGAACTACATTGGTGTAGTTCTGGTAAGGGGGTCTCAGTAGACGAGTGCCTGCACGCCGTCGCGCAGGATCTCCTCCGCGAACACGACCGCGCCCTTGATGGTGACACCGTCGATGAGGTCCTCCTCGGACAGGTCGCGGCGGGAGGCGCACTGGCTGCACACGGTCACCTGGCCGGCCTCGATGACCAGACCGATCAGCTCCTGCAGCGGCGCCGCGTTCTCGAGCGTGAACTCCTCCGCGCGCCCGGGGACCGCGAACCAGGTCGCCTCACCGGTGAGCCAGAGGGACACCTTCGCGCCGGCTGTCGCGGCCGCGGAGGCGACCGTGAAGGCCTGGTTCGTACGCTCGGGCGCCTCGGCACCCACGGTCACCTTCACCACGAGTTCTTGCATGCCGAGCACACTAGCGCTTGCGTTTCGGGTCGTAGCCGACGTACGGCCTAAACTCGGCGTGTGGCTTTCGAACTTCCGGAGAACCTTCACCCCGATGCCGGTCCCTGTGCGTGGATGCTCGGCACCTGGCAGGGCAACGGACACGGTGACTACCCGACGATCGACAAGTTCGAGTTCGGGCAGGAGCTGATCTTCACCCACGACGGGCGACCGTTCTTCCACTACTTCGCGCGCTCGTGGATCATCGACCCCGAGACCGGCGAGAAGGTGCGCGACGCGGCGCTGGAGACCGGCTTCGTGCGCTTCCGCCCCGAGGGCGAGGTTGAGTGGGTGATGACGCACAACACCGGCATCGTCGAGGTTTGGTACGGCAAGGCCGAGGGCGGCAAGCTCGACCTCACCACCGACGCGGTCGCCCGCACGGAGACCGCGAAGGAGTACACCGCCGGCAAGCGCCTCTACGGCAACGTCGAGGGTGACCTTCTCTACGCCTTCGACATGGCCGCGATGGGCCAGGCGCTGCAGCCCCACCTGTGGGCGCGGCTCAAGCGAGTCAACAAGTAGTCGCGATGACCGAGGCCGCTGAGGACTGGCGCGAGGCCCTTCGGGCGAAGGGCTATCGACTCACGCCCCAGCGCGAGCTGGTCCTCGGCGCCATTGAGCGGCTGCGGCACGCCACCCCCGAGGAAGTGCTCGCGGTCGTACGCGAGTCGTCCTCGGCGATCAACCTCTCCACCGTCTACCGCAACCTCGAGGTGCTCGAGGAGCTGGGACTGGTGCGCCACGCCCACCTGGGCGAGCGGGCCTCGACCTACCACTCCGTCTCCGGCCGTCCGCATTTTCATGCGGTGTGCAGGAAGTGTCAGAAGGTCACCAGTGTTGACCCCTCAGTGGCCGACGGAATCAGCGAGCGGCTGCGTGAGGAGTACGCCTTCGAGGTAGATGTCGCTCATCTGACCGTCTTCGGGGCGTGCGTCGACTGTTCTTCCAAGGAGCCATGATGACCGCCAGCCCGCTTCTGTCCCTGCCCGGTGCCGTCGCCGGCGATGGTGCCGACGCACCCGTCGCCGCGCACTACGGATCGTTCAACCTGGAGCAGCGGACGTTGGCCTCCGGTGAGGGATTCGTCGACCTCTCCCACCGTGACGTCCTACGGATCGCCGGTCCCGACCGGCTGACCTGGCTGCACTCGCTGACCTCGCAGGCCTTCGAGGGACTGGCTCCCGGGGTCTGGACCTCGGCCCTGATCCTGTCGCCGCAGGGACATGTCGAGCACTTCTTCTCCGGCGTCGACGACGGCTCCTCCTTCCTGGCGTGGACCGAGCCGGGGGCCGGTGAGGCCCTGGTCGCCTACCTGGAGCGGATGAAGTTCTGGTCCGACGTGACCGTGACGGCTGAGCCGTCGCAGGCCTCCGTCTGGCGTCCCTCGCAGGGCTACTCGTTCGTCCCGCGCGAGTCGTTGGAGACGTACGCCGCTGCCGCGGGCCCCGCCTGCGGGTTCTGGGCGTTCGAGGCTCTCCGGATCGAGCGCGGTGAGCCGCGGTTCGGCGTGGACACCGATGCGCGCACGATTCCCAACGAGGTCGGCTGGGTGCCGGGTTCGGAAGAGACCGTCGGCCCGGAGTACGCGGTCCATCTCGACAAGGGCTGCTACCGCGGCCAGGAGACGGTCGCCCGCGTCCACACGCTCGGCCGCCCGCCGCGGCGCCTGGTGCTGCTCCACCTCGACGGCTCGGAGAACCGGCTGCCCGCCGCCGGTTCGGAGCTGGTCTTCGGTGAGGAGACGGTCGCCAAGAGTGTGGGCTTCGTCGGCTCGTCGGCTCGTCATCACGAGCTCGGCCCGATCGCGTTGGGGCTGGTCAAGCGCAACGTACCTGTGGAAGCGCAGCTCGTCGTGGACGGGATGCCGGTCGCTCAGGAGGTCCTCGTCGACCCCGAGATCGGCCTCCACATCCGCCCCTTGCGCTGACCGGTTCCAGCCCGTTGGGCTCGACCCTGCAGTTGTGGTGGCCGAGAAGGTAGTTGTGGGCGACGAATCTCTACTTTCATCGCCCACAACTACCTTCTCGGCGCGTTATTTCTGCCGACTCGACGGTCAGGGATGGCTCGCGGCAACGGTGTCGAGGGCGAGCGCGGCGAGGACGGCGCCGGTGATGCCGGGGTAGCCGTGGCTGAGCTCGCGCCACTCGGCCGGGATGGCGGTGGCGCCCCAGCGGGCACCGAGGAGGCCGCCGGCGATGGCGGCGACGGTGTCGGTGTCGTTGCCGATCCGGATCGCGGTGTTGAGCGCGTCGACGTAGTGGCTCGCGGGGTCGGCCTCGGGCACCGGGGTCTGGGCGATGGAGGACCAGGCGGCCTGCAGTGCGGTGACGACCCAGCCGTTGGGATTGAAGGTCGCCGGCGGTGCGGTCTCGGCCTCGTCGAGCTTCTCGGTCCAGAAGGTGGCCTCGGCGGAGGAGAGGAGGGAGAGGCCGGAGCGTACGTCGAGCTCGCCGTACATCACCGCGTGCTCGATCGCCAGGGACCACAGGACGCAGCCGGACCGGGCGTGCTCGTCCCAGTGGGTCAGGGCGCTCACCGCGGCAGCTGCCTCGGCGACGGCCGGGCGGTCGCCGAGATAGCGGAGCGGGACCGGAGCGGTACGCATCAGGGATCCGTTGCCTCCGGTGTGGCCGGTCGTCTCGTGCAGCTTCTCCGAGACCTGTTGCAGCTGCGCGGCGGTCGGCGCGGGACCAGCGGTGTTGAGCACCCGGGCGGTCTGGTTGCCGATGTCCTTGGGGTCCGACTCCGCCCACGTCCGGAAGTTGCGGGCGACCGCGGTCAGCCCCTCCTCGGTACGCAGGTCGAGACCGCCCGCGGCGACGTCGAGGATGCACCACGCCATCGTCGTGTCGTCGGTCCATTCCCCGGGCGCGAACGGGCCGAGCCCGCCGCCGAGCATCTGCGCCTTCTCGTCCGCGCCGAGCCGAGGCCGGTCGAACTCGTAGTGAGCCCCGAGCGCATCCGCCACCGCGGTTCCGACGATGGCCCCAACGGCCCGGTCATTCTGAGAGTCGGTCAGCTTCACGCGAAGACACTAGCGGCGGGTGTACTGGACGTGCGTGTCCGCCGCGGCGCGGGTGAAGCCGAGACCTTCGTAGAGACGTACGGCCGGAGTGTTGTCGCCCTCGACATAGAGATGGATCCGCTCGACGCCGACAGCAGCCAGGTGGTTCAGCCCGAGGAGGGTGACCAGCTTGCCGAGGCCGCGGCCCTGCGCGGCGGGATCGACACCGACGACGTAGACCTCGCCCTCGGTCTCGCTGTGTCGCTTGGTCCAGTGGAACGCCAGGAGCTTCTCGCCCTCCCACGCGGTGACCAGCCCCGACGGGTCGAACCACGACTCCGCCATCCGCTCGCGCAGACCGGCCTCATCCAGCGATCCCTGCTCCGGGTGGTGCGCGAAGGCGGCGGCGTTGACCCGGAGCAGCTCCGCCTCGTCGCCGGGCTCGAAGCCGCGTACGACGATGCCGTCCGGAGTCTCCGGAGCCGGCGGCAGACCGGCGACCGGGCGCCGCATCACCCAGAGCTCCCGGGTGCGCTCCCATCCCTGTGTCGCGGCCAGCCGGGCAGCCGCCGGGTTGTCCCCGTGGGACCAGGCCGTGGTCCCGGACGCCAGCGACGGCGCCCGGAGCAGCAGCTGACGACCCAGGCCGACACCGCGATGCTGGGTCAGCACCACCAGCGACAGCTCGGTGCCGATCAACAGGCCGAAGCCGCGTACGTCACCCCAGATCGTGGCGTCCTCCGGACGGTTGCGCAGCGTCAGGAGGGTCGCCTCATCGAGCGGCGCCACGCCGTCGTACGCCTCGGTCGCCTTCGCGATGGCCAGGACCTGATCGACGGTGAGTGCCATGGGAGCAGCCTAGGCGTCGGCTCCCAGGCGAGGAGACGGGGTCAGCCGGGCGCCGTCGGCGGCGGCTTCGTTGTTCTTCGACGGCAGCACGAAGCGGTAGCCGACGTTGCGGACGGTGCCGATGAGGGTCTCGTTCTCGGGGCCGAGCTTGGCGCGCAGGCGACGTACGTGGACGTCGACGGTGCGGGTGCCGCCGAAGTAGTCGTAGCCCCACACCTCCTGCAACAGCTGCTGGCGGGAGAAGACACGGCCCGGGTGCTGGGCGAGGAACTTCAGGAGCTCGAACTCCTTGAAGGTCAGGTCGAGTGGGCGGCCGCCGATCTTGGCGGTGTAGGTGGCGTCGTCGACGACGACCTCGCCGGAGCGGATGACGTGGGCCTCGGGGTCGGAGGCCTCGCGGGCCGCCGAGATGCGGCCGATCGCGAGCTTGATCCGGGCCTCGAGCTCGGCCGGGCCGCAGGTGTGCAGCACGACGTCGTCCATGCCCCAGTCGTGGGCGACGACGGCGAGGCCACCCTCGGTGGCGACCAGCAGAACGGGGATGTCGGTGCCGGTCGTGCGGATCAGACGACACAGGTCACGGGCCTGGGCGAGATCCTGCCGGCCGTCTACGAGCAGCAGGTCGGAGTCGGGCGCCTCGAGAAGCGCGCTACCTTCAGCAGGAAGGATCTTCACCTGATGCCCGAGGAGCGAGAGCCCGGGAAGGACATCTGCTGAAGGCTGGAGCGAACTGGTCAACAACAGAAGCGAGCTCATGGGGGGTGCCTCTCGGTCAGAGAAAGAGGAGCACCGAAACGCAACATTGAGCCTCGGTGAGGTGATCGTTGCACCATATTAACGAAACCTCACGGTGACATAGGAAGGATGTCCACGAGAAAGTGACGAATGTTATAGAGGTCCGCTACTGGGCCGCGGCCAAGTCAGCGGCCGGGACTCCGTCCGACCGGTTCGAGGTGGACGGCCCGTTGACGCTGGCAGAAGTCGTACGCCGCGCAGCGGAGCTGCACGCCGGAACCCGCCTTCCGGAGGTACTGAAGGTCTGCTCGGCACTCATCGGCGACCGCCCGGCGGGTACGGGCGACCCCGGCGGGATCGAGGTCCCACCGGGGTCGACGGTTGAGTTCCTTCCGCCGTTCGCCGGCGGCTAGTTCTACAGAGGCTGGTTCGACAAAAGGCTGGTTCGACAGAGGCTGAGGAGCCCCGCACCCGGCGACTCACCTGCGTAAGGGCCTGCCGGGGCGGGACAGGACCTTTCCTCAGGACTCGATCGCGGCGGGCTCCGGCTTGGCGCTCGTGGCGATCTCGATCTTGCGCGGCTTGGCCCTCTCTGCGACCGGCACGACCAGACGCAGCACGCCGGCGTCGTACGCAGCCTCGATGTGGTCGAGGTCGAGGTTGTCGCCGAGCACGAGCTGACGGCTGAAGCTGCCGCGGACGCGCTCGCTGGCGAGCATCTGCCAGTCGCCGTTCTTGGCGACTCGCTCGGCCTTGACGGTGAGCACGTTGCGCTCGACGTCCAGGTCGATCGTGTCCGGGCTGACGCCGGGAAGGTCGAACTCGATGACGAACCGGTCGCCCTCGCGCCAGGCATCCATGGGCATCACGGCCGGTCGGTTGGTGGTGCCGCCGCCCAGGAGCTGCTGGGTGATGCGATCGAACTCGCGGAACGGATCGGTGCTTCGGATCAGCATGGTTTCCCTCCTCACGGGATCTATATCAGCGGATACATCTTTCATATATCCCAAGCGCTAGATGATTTCAAGCCCTCGTGTCAGAATTGATCGCGTGACGGAGCGAACCAGGGCTGTCTACGCCATCTCGGTGGCTGCAGAGATGGCCGACATGCAGATCCAGAACCTCCGCGTCTACGAGCGGCGGGGGCTGGTGGATCCTGCGCGGACCTCGGGTGGCACCCGGCTCTACTCCCGCGCCGACGTCGAGCGTCTCGTCCGCATCCGTGATCTCCTCGCCGACGGCCTCAACCTCGCCGGCATCGCCCGCGTGCTGGCCCTGGAGGAGGACGTACGCCGCCTGGAAGCGTCCAACGAGAGGCTTCGACGCGCGGCGAGGGAATGAGTGGAGCGGATTACCGGTTCAATAGTTCCATGAGCACCGGAGCCTGGATCGCCGTCGTCGCGATTGCCGTCGCCCTCGCCTTCGGCCTGTTCCGGATGCTCAGTGACGGCCGCTTCCGAGGCACGAAGGAGCTCCATGTGACTCACGAGGATCACGCACCCGAGCCGCACGCGTGGGATGCGGTCACCGACGCACTGGGTGAGACCGAGCTCGGTGCGCGCGCGACCCTCGTGCAGTTCTCCAGTGCCTTCTGCGCGCCGTGCCGGGCGACCCGGCGGATCCTGGGCGAGGTCGCCGAGATCGTCCCGGGCGTGGTGCACGTCGAGATCGACGCCGAGCACCACCTCGACCTGGTGCGCCGCCTCGACATCATGCGTACGCCGACGACCCTGGTGATCGACGGCTCCGGCAACGAGATCGCACGTGCCTCGGGCGCCCCGCGCAAGGAGCAGGTCCTGAGTGCGATTCCTGCCGTGAATCTCGAATCCTGACACGCTTGTCCGTATGGCGAGACATTCGTTTCGTGGCCGTCGAGCATCGCGCTACTGTCTTGCCATGTTCTCGACCATGCTGACCAAGCGCCGCGCAGTGGATCACTGCCGCGTGCGCTCGGCGCTGTGTCGTTCCTGCCGCTGATTCCCTGAGATTTGTCGACCTGGTCGACCCCGGGGATCGCTTTCGCCTGTCAGGCTCGTCCTGACGACCTCCCCTCCACTCTCGCAGGAGCACACCTATGTCCGAGACCTCAGGCCAGACGGCAGTACAGACCGGAATCGACCCTCGTGGCCCGCAGTTCGCTGCGGCGCTGACCGTTGTCGTCATCATCCTGGCTCTGCTTCTCCCGCAGCCATGGGCTCTGGTGGTGACGGCCATTCAGACCGTGCTCTTCGCGATCGGGGCTGGTCTCGGCGTTCAGCGGACCCCGCACTCCTGGCTCTTCAAGAAGTTTGTACGTCCCCGCCTCGGCGCCCCGGACGAGCTCGAGGACCCGGCCCCGCCCCGATTCGCCCAGGGGGTCGGCCTCGCCTTCCTGCTGGTCGCGCTCGTGGGCTACCTCATCGGCGCCACGCTCGTGGCGCAGATCGCCCTCGGCTTCGCTCTCGTCGCGGCCGTGCTCAATGCCGTCTTCAAGTTCTGCCTCGGCTGCGAGCTCTACCTGCTGATCAGGCGTTTCGCCTAGTCCCCTGAACGCAAGAAACACAACGAAAGGTACCTAGATGACCCGCGAGAACTCCCTCGTCTCCGCCCAGTGGGTGGAGGAGCACCTCGACGACCCGAAGGTCGTGCTGATCGAGGTCGACGAAGACACCACCGCCTACGACAAGGGCCACATCAAGGGCGCGATCAAGCTCGACTGGACCACCGACCTGCAGGACCAGGTGCGCCGCGACTTCGTCAGCAAGGACCAGTTCTCCGCACTGCTCTCCGAGCGCGGCGTCTCCAACGACGACACCGTGGTGCTCTATGGCGGCAACAACAACTGGTTCGCCGCGTACGCCTTCTGGTACTTCAAGCTCTACGGCCACCAGGACGTCAAGCTCCTCGACGGCGGCCGCAAGAAGTGGGAGCTCGACTCCCGCGAGCTCACCGACGAGACCGTCGCCCGTGAGGCGGCCAGCTACACCGCCAAGGACCAGGACCTCTCGATCCGCGCCTTCCGCGACGAGACCGTCGAGGCCATCGGCGTCAAGAACCTGGTCGACGTCCGGTCGCCCGACGAGTTCGCCGGCCGCCTCCTCGCCCCGGCCCACCTCCCGCAGGAGCAGGCCCAGCGCGCCGGTCACATCCCGACCGCGGCCAACGTCCCGTGGTCCAAGGCGGCCAACGACGACGGCACCTTCCGCTCCGACGAGGAGCTCAAGGAGATCTACTCCGAGGCCGGCGTCGACTGGAGCAAGGACACCATCGCCTACTGCCGCATCGGCGAGCGCTCCTCGCACACCTGGTTCGTGCTCAAGGAGCTCCTCGGCCAGGAGAACGTGAAGAACTACGACGGCTCGTGGACCGAGTACGGCTCGCTCGTCGGCGTCCCGGTCGTCACCGGTGACGAGCCCGGGGAGGCCTGAGCATGTGCGGAGCAACTGAGGGCGGGCTCTCGCTCGCCGGCGTCGATGTCGCCAAGGAAGCAGTCATCCAGGGTCAGGTGACCCGCGGCGGCGAGCCGGTCCACGGTGCATACGTGCGACTGCTCGACCGCACCGGCGAGTTCACCGCCGAGGTGCCCACCTCGGCCACCGGCCACTTCCGGTTCTTCGCCGGCGACGGCGAGTGGACGCTGCGTACGCTCGCGCCGAAGGCGGAGCCCGTGGACAAGAAGGTCCACGCCGCGGTCGGCAATGTCGCCGAGGTGACGATCCCGATCGGCTGACCGCGCTCGAAGGTCAGTGTCTCTGGCCCGTCCTGCTTCGCAGGGCGGGCCAGAGGCGTTCCTTGAACACATCCTTGGTGCTCAGGTCGGATCGGAGTTCTCCGGCGGAAAGCGCCGATTCATCGAGAACAGTCGCCCGAGCACCGGCATGAGAACGATGTTGACGGCGTGCAGGAAGCCGATGACGAACAGGATCCCCGCGACTCTGGCGAGCGAGTCGCTGAGCTGGTCGGCGGTGATCCCGCCGTCAGTGGCTCCCCAGCCGTCAGCCGGCTGGAACCGGATCGTGACGAGGATGTAGGCGGCGAAGATCAGGTAGTAGACGATGTCGGTCAGCACGATGTAGCTCTTACCGGTCCGCGGGTTGTCGTGGAACACGTCGGCGGCATATGCGCGGCCGAACCGTTTGATCAGTGGCCCGAGCCAGAGTGCGAGACCGACGAGCACAGCGGTGGTCACGATTTCGAGACTCCACCAGGGCATGGTTGCCTCCCCGTTCAGTTGACGGATCTTGTTGATGACGGTCGAGGCTGCGACCGCCAGGGCCACGATGGCGACGATCGCCGCGATGCGCCGCCGGCGGCGCCGGCGCTCCCGGTCCTCGGCGATGCTGCCGACGACCCGAGCGAAGAGATCGCTCGAGGGTTGCGGTGGGTGCTCCGGGTCACCCATCGCGTCGTACAAGAGGTCGTCGAGCCGAGTCATCGGATGTCCTCCAGGGTTGTGGCCAAGGTTTTGCGGCCGCGTCGCAGGTGGGTCTTCACGGAGTTCTCCGACAGCCCGAGGGTCGAGGCGATCGCGACGATGCCGAGGTCGTAGTAGTAGTGCAAGGTGAGGCACTCGCGCTGCCGCATGGGCAGCGCGCGCAGTGCCACGATCACCTCTGCCCGAGCGGCCCGGTCGCCCGCGAGCGCCTCGGTGGACGGCTCATCGGGTTGGGCGGGCGGTCGGTGGCGAAACGACACGAACCCCCGGCGGTTGTGGTCCCGTGCCAGGTTGATGACGGTGCGCCGAAGGTACGCCGTCGCCTTGCTCGGGTCGCGTAGTCGGTGAAGGTGCCTGGCCAGCCGGATGAAGGCCTCCTGGACGAGGTCCTCAGCCGCTGTCTTGTCATCGACGTACCACCGTGCCATGTGCACCAGAGCCGCTCCCTCGCTCGCGAACAGCGCCCCGAGAAGTCCGCTGTCGGCGCTCTCGCCGGCGACGGTCTCTACGTTCATGGCACTCGTCCCCATCACTCTTGTTGACGAGTGAGACGGGATGAGGGGTGACAGCCCCCGAGTGAGAAAAGAAGCTCCTTCGGCCGGTCACCCACCGTGGCCGGTACAGACGTCTTCGAAGTGATTGTACGAACTCATCACGTTCGAAGGAGGGGACCAATGTCCTCTGTGCATGACCCACGCATGGCCCTGTACCTCGCGGCGGACCACCGTGACCGCGAGATCGCCGTCCGTCAGGCTCGGCACCGCGTCCAGATCGCCAGGCAGGCTCGCCGACAGGCGAGGTTCGCCGAGCAGATCGCACGCCAAGCGGCTCTCTACGAGCAGAACCCGGGGCTGGTCGTGGAGTGGCTCCCGAAACCCCCTCGTCAGCACACCGACAGTGTCTTCGTCCTGGTGAGGCGTGTCAGCGCCTTCGTGCGAAACCTTGCCGGACACAGTGGTCGGACTCCGGGTGTCCAGGCGAGGTGAGCTCGGCCGCTCCGTCCTCCTTTTCGTCGGGACAGGGCTCGCCTGGGCCGCAGCGGCTCGGCTCTTCATGCGGTTCTTCAGCGACGACCCGTCGTTCACGCTGCAGGGGACCGGCATGATCGTGGGCCTCGTACTGCTCGAGTTCATCGGGCTCGGGGTCGTTCGAGGCGCTCGGCTCTCAGGCCGTACGCGATGGTGGAGGCTCGCGCCCCTACCGGGGCTGTTGCTCTTCTTCGGCCTGGGGATGGTGTTCGTGCCCTGCGTCATCGCTGGACTCGTTGTCGGGCGGTGCCGTCGAGCGCCGGTCATCGGGTTGGTCACCCTGCTGGGAGTGGCGGGTTCCATCGCCGTCCCTGTGGTCCTGATGCTGGGCGACACCGGCGTTCCGTTGGCGCTTGGGTTCTTCGCTGGAATGGTTCTGTACGTCGGGTGCTGCCTGGGGCTTGTCGTGGCCTCGAGCGAGTGGTCGCGTCCGTGGCGCCGACCGGTTCGAATCGGCAAGTCGCTGAAACGACCGGCGTACGCAGTCGGCCTCTAGGTTTCCCGAGCGAAGGAAATCTTGCGGTCTATGTGGCGGATCACGATAGGTTGTCCTCATGTCTGGACTTCTTGTGACCGTGGCACCCACCGGAGCAGAGACTGCGAAGGAAGACTGCCCGCAGCTGCCGACGACGCTGGAAGAGCTGGTGGCGACGGCCGTCGAGTGCGAGGAGGCGGGGGCGCGGATGATCCACGTCCACATCCGTGACGACGACCATGCGCCGACGCTCGACCTGGGGAGGCTCACCGAGACCGTCGACGCGCTCCACGAGAAGACCGAGCTGATCGTGCAGCTCTCCACCGGCGGGTCGGTCCATGACCCGCTGGACAAGCGGCTGAAGGTGCTCGACGCCGGGCCGGACTCCTGCTCGCTGACGATGGGCACGACCAACTTCGGCGACGACGTCTTCTCCAACCCGTGGCCGTTCATCGCCGAGCTCTACCAGCTCACCCAGGAGCGCGGCGTGGTGCCGGAGTTCGAGCTCTTCGACCTGGGCCACGTCGCCGCGCTGCAGCGGCTGCTGGGGAAGTACGGGCTGCCCGCGGGCGGCAAGGTCCACGTCGACTTCGTCATGGGCGTGCCCGGTGGCATGCCCGGCACCTCGGCCGCGCTGGTCGCCGGCGTCGCCGCGCTGCCGGACGAGGTGACCTCGTGGTCGGCGACCGGCATCGGTCGCTCGACTCTCCCGGTCATGCTCACCTCGCTGGCCATGGGCGGTCACCTGCGGGTCGGGATGGAGGACGTACTCACCCTCGCCAAGGGTGTCCCGGTCGACGCCAACCGCCAGCTCGTCGAGCGAGCCGTCGAAGCGGCTGCGGTCGCTCAGCGTGAGCCGATGAGCACGGACGAAGCCTGGGCGCTCCTCGGCCTCAAGCGCTAGGCACTCTTGCCCAGGTTGCGCCGAGTCGGCTCGTCCTGACCTAACTCCACGTCGAGTCGGCTCGTCATGACGAGCCGACTCGACTCGATTCTTGGTCAGAACAAGCCCGGTAGGACCCATCAGGCGAGATACAAGATATAGGAAAATCGTAGTGTAGTGTAAAAATGTAGTGAA